>JAZDLZ010000004.1:0-2869 GCA_043801535.1 Pseudomonadota bacterium | reverse complement strand
CTGGCACATCGTTGCCAGCGAGTGGAGCCTCACGGGTAGCGACATCAAGAAGCTCTATGGTAAGCGCTTCACCTGCGAGGAGACGTTCAGAGACGTCAAGGATCTGCACTTCGGCATGGGGATGAGCTGGCAGCCAATTGGACGTCCGGACCGACGAGACAGGATGATGATGATCGCTGTCATCGCCATGGCATTGCTCACCATGCTCGGCGAGGCCGGGGAACGCGCAGGTCTGGACCGGCTGCTGAAGACGAGCACCCGAACGACGCGCCAGCTATCACTGTTCCGCCAGGGCCTGCGCTGGTATGACCTGATGCCGACGCTGCGCGAGGATCGTCTGCAGACCTTGATAGAACACTTCGTCGCCGTGGTGGCCGAGCATGAGTTGTCGCGCGAGGTCTGCGCGGTGGGAGTTCTCTAAATGAGGGGATGGGTCAGGCCGGCCAGCCATTGAACTCCGGGGCGAACCGAGGCGACTGGCTGTACACCGCCGCTGTCTACCACTACGGCTCGTGGGGCGAGGCTGTGAAGGCAGCTGGCTTCTCCTACACCAAGATCAGGATCCGTCCGCTCACCGCCAGGGAGGTGATCCGCGAGCGCTACTACTACATCACCGACCTTGCTGCTGCCGCCGCCAGTTCACACATCGGCAACTAGATGTCAGACATTTACCAATAAGACGATCCATTTCCATACGAGTATCCATCTCGACTCAATCTGCGCAGGGCGCAGGCCACGCAAGCAGTCATCGATGTCGCTCAGCCGTCGCGATGACAACAGATGCGGGCCGTGACCTTCACCTGGCACTGCTGCGCGCCAAATGGCCTGATATGTCTCTCGGTCGGCGTCCTGAAAATGCGGTATGATGATCTCCCCCCTCCAGAAGAACTCTTTGTTGTCCTTTGGTTCATACGTCAATGTCGTGCCGATCTTCGTTACGCTTCGCGCCGGGCCGCAGGCGAGCTGCAGCGCGGCCGGATCGTTAACCACGTTCAGCAATCTGTCATGATGGTAGACGTCGCGAATTACCTCCGTCTGGCGACACGTCAAGGAAACGGTCGCGTATTCAACATCCGTACATTCTGGATATCGCCATCGCTTCTTCTGGACCCCTCCGATTGCCAGTATCTTCCTCGCTTCATCCATGGGCAGGTCGAAATCATGATTCTTGAACGGACCAAGCATTGCTTGCCTCCTTTGGCTTATCGCCTTTGGGTTGTGGACAGAAGACCCCTCGAAATGGGGTGGTGACGCCAGCACCCACGCCCTAGTCCTAGTTCGCGCAGTGAGTCTGCGGTCGCTACACACGTCACGCAGGCGATGCGTCCGCCCGGGTGAGTGAGGATGGAATGCGAGGCTCTCGAGGTCAGCCCCGATGCTGCGCAGGGGGCCGACTCCCCCAATCAAATCTGACTGTCGAGGTGGTGCGTCATGGAAGAACAGAGCCAGTACCTGCTGCTCATCGGAGTGGATGATGGCAGCAAGAACGTAGAGGTGCTCCACGGCTCCACGAGCCTGAAAGAGATTCTCAGGCTCAAACAGCTGGTCGAGAGCATCGAGGAGTGGGGGTACATCGAGGAGATGAAGGAGCCGCAGAGGACCAAGGACATCCTGGAGCAGCTCGAAGAGCTCGACGCCGTGTGGTGGACGGGCGACGAGTACCTGCCCGAGGTGAAGGTCCTTGGAGCCATGGAAGCCACGTTCATCAAGACCGATGGTGACCAAGGTCTCGAAGTGCACGCTCGACTCCACGATGGAGCGCTGCTGGGAGAACGAAAATGAAGAGGGACTACCAAGACAGCACGCAAGGTGTCCCGCTCCCGACAACAGCGGAGCGGCAGAGGAAGCTCGACCGCATGGCGGAGCTCCTCCACGAAGACCCACGGATGCCACTTGTGACGATGAGCAGAATGACCGGCATCCCGGTGTCCACGCTCCACGACCTGCTCAAGGACCTGCGAGCCCGCTACGACATGGGCGCGTACTTCATGCCCAAGCCGAGCAAGGAGGAGGAGCACGGCGCCGGCATGGCGCCCTCGCCTCCGGGTTCGTGGGGAGACTGCCCGAAGTGCGGAAGAACCGACGGCTTCCTGAACATCGGCCGTGGGCACTGGTTCATGTGCCACACGCACAAGACAAAGTGGTTTGCCGGTTCGAACCTGTTCAGCACCTGGCGAGAGGAAAGCGAAGAGACCTGGGTCAGGAACTCGGCGTTGCTGGCCAACTACGAGGAGGTGGAGCCGATGATGCGCCAGGAGTGAAGTGCCCACCCTTCAGTGTCATGGGTCGATGGTCGCCACGGTTGCTGCTGCTGGGAACCGAAGGCAAGCAGCATGGTGTCGGCGCGCAGCGGCACTCTCCAAGCCACTCAATGCGGCAGGGTCCTCGAACCTGGCCTTCGACAGACGCCATCACTTTCTTCGCGACCGGGGGCTCGTGACCCGGCACAGCGTCTGCCAAACCAGGGGGGTCTCCGCACTCGGCCCGTCCCTTCTGCCGTCATCTTGAGAGAGACAGTGACCTTCCCGAACCGCTTCGCGTGGGGAGCCGCGTTCTGCAATGCCACCTGGGGGCTCGTCCATGGTTTTCATGCTGCTCGGTTTTCATTGCACGCCACACCTCCAATTTGATGCCTTCCAGGGACGCAGTCGAGCTCTGTAAACCTTTCCCCATGAAGCCGACAGGCCCGCTGGCCGCCGGCCGAGCCCGCGCTCGCGCGGGTTCACGGGTCTAAGGTTTAACAAGCTCGCCCACTGGACCCCTCCAGCATCAAAAAATTGGAGGTGTTACATATGAAGACCGAGCACAAAACCATCAAACGAACCCTGGTCGGCAAGCACAACGTCGGCCGCATGAAGGAGCTCAAGCG
>JAZDLZ010000005.1:0-3659 GCA_043801535.1 Pseudomonadota bacterium | reverse complement strand
GGCGAGGACCGTTAGCTCGACAGCCCCAGAATATCCCGCCGCACTGTCACCGCGTCGATGGCAGCGCACATCCTCCTACTGACAAATAATCTGAGCAATTCACTGACAAATAGCGTGAGGCCTAACAGCACATCTGCCGAGGAAGAGCGGGCCAGCGAGAAGACCGCCTCCACGGTCGCGGCCCGCGCGCCGTGCAGCTTGTAGCCAAGCATGCGGGCCAGGGCAATCACATTCTTGCGTTGAGTGGCAGTGACCAGGCGAGACTCGCGGGCCTGGTTGTCGAGGTAGTAGCCGACCACATCGCCCACAAAGGCATAGAGCTCGATGAGCACGTTCCCGAAGCTCGCCACCGAGAAGTCCGACCAATCAGGAAAGACGCTCCTCGCCAACGCGACCAGCCGTTGGCGCAACGAGTCGAAGTCCTTGTCGGTCATGTCCAGATTCGGCGGGAGCAGTGCCACGATGGAGAACCTCCATCACGGCAAAGCCTGGCAGGAGCCGGGAGGGGACAGAGGTCTCTATCTTGACCGGGGGAGCCTACGGAACAAGTAGTAGTCCGCCTTGGCCCCACTTCGATGACGAGGACTCGCCGACGCGTCTGGCAGGGCATGCCGTTCGAGATCTGTGTCCATAAAGCGGACCTTCCCACGGCGCTCCTCGACCACGGCCTGCAACTCGAAGCCTGCAAGCCTCACAGCATCCCGAGCATCGCCGTGATGGTCGTTGGTGAGCAGGAGGCCGCCAGGCCTCACGTACCGTGCGCAGGACTTCGAGATGCCGCCGGCATACAGGGCCAATAGCACGTCGAAACTGCCCTCGGGTACGGGCAGAGCAATCGCATAGTCCTGCTCGATGAAACGCATGAAGGGCTGCTGCCGGTACTGCTTGCGGGCGTTCACTACGTCGATGACCGCCTGCTCCCGTGCGAAGAAGTCTCGACTGAGCTCGCTCCGGTCCACATAGACAACGTGCTGGAAGAAGAACGACGGCGTAACGTGGACGGACGATCCCGGATAGAGCACGGTCGCTTCGCCGGCGCACATCTTGCGAAGCGCCTCGAGCAACGCGGTGCGCTCGAGGTCGGGCGCGACCACGTATTCCTGGTATATGACTGCTATTCGCCGATCGTCCACTGCGTCGCCATCCCGTCCTCACTGTCGCGATTCAGCCCTCGAAAAGCAAGACAACAACCTGCAATGTGGCCGCGTCTTTGCCGGCATCATTCGACGCGCGAAAACGTACCTCGAGGAGCCGAAGCCAGCTAGATCGGCATCTTGCTCTTGCCCTGAATGCTGATCGACTTGCGAATGCCCTCGATGCGAGCCGTCACTTCCCAGATAGTGTCGGTTGCAAGGAGGTCGTCCAGGAACAGATGCGTTCGCGCGACGACACCGAGGTCGAAGAACCAGTACTGCGACAGCAGCGGGGATAGCCAGATGTGCGGGCCGTCAGCGCCGGAGCCACCCAGCATCGCCGCCAACACCACTCTGTGGATGTGGCTCCGCCGCTCCCTGGCCTGGTTCTCGAATATCCACTCGATGGCGTCGCGATAGAGCTGGCCAGCGCGAGTCTGCGCCACGAGGGCGGCTGAACCGAGGTAACCATCGTGGCGGGCGATCTCGGCGATGCGATCGAAAACCTGCGCGTGGCAGATACCGTCGCGACTCTCGGCGCCCAGGCCGACACATGCCAGCATCTTCGATGGCACATCGAGCGCGTTCACCGCCGCAAGCGACGCCAGATCCTCTGCCGGTGTTCCCAGGGATGACTCGTCACCACGGAGAAGTGAGTCTATCCCGCCGTCGACCAGCACGATCGCATCGAGTCGGAGCAACCTGGCGAGATAGCGGTAGGCAGCCAGGAGTGGCCTGACACCGGTCTTGTCAAACCCCCAAACAGAAAGCTTCAATCCAAGCCGTTGCTGAACCCACCGTGCCAGCCAGGCCTCTGGACAATACGAGGCCTCGGTTGCGGCTGACTCGGGAATCTCATAGAGGTTCGGGTGCTCGGGATTCTGGCGGGCACCTTCAAGTCCGTTCAAATAGCAGAAGGAGAGATTAGCCAGGTGGAGCTCACGCTGGCCATCCATCAGCTCGACGAGAAGCGGGACGGCACCCAAGATGTCATATCCGCCGCCACATCCGGCGAACAGGATCCGGCGAGCGTCGCGCAGTATGGAGGAGGAAGGCTGGGCGAGCATGATGCTCACGGTAGCACAGCTCGGCTATCCAGCATGGCACATCAAACGTGACACATCAGCAATGTGTGTCCTCGGAGAGCGCTGGGTTACCGAGTGGTTGCCGCCCTACTCCGCAGTGGCCTCGGGATAGTCTGGAGGACCGTGCTGACTTCTAAAGGCAAAGGGATTGTAGCCCTCGACGATATCGTCGTCGTGCGCTGAGGTCATTGCCGCCAGGAGCTCGATGATTGCCGCCTTGGTTGCAACTGGAGGTCCCGCCAGTATCTCGATCAAGATGGATACCGTTGGTGCAGTTGCCGGGAAGGTAGACACCTTGGTGGAAGACTCCCGCGCATAGCTCCTGGATCGATTGCTCCCACTGATCGTCGCCGCTCGCCAGCGATAGAAGCCGTCGCGGAGTATCCACCGCTGGTCCATACGCGTCCTCGAGCACGGACCAATCGATGGTCTTGAGCCCTTCCAGCATGCGGCCAGCGTAGTACATGGTGAACCGGGTTCTCATAGCTGGGACTCCCTCCATGCGGAACACGATACTTGTGGAAGATAACCGCCAACGCAACCAGTCGCTAGCGCAGCGCGTCGCAGTCCTTGTCGGTGACGTCCAGATTCGGCGGGCGCAGAGCCACGACGGTTCACCTCCGTGGCGGCAAAGCCTCCGAGGTGCCGTCCGGGGGATAGCCGTCAGGTGGCCAAGCCGGATCGTGGTCCCACCAGCTTGACGCCATCGTGGCGGATCGTGGCGGCTTGCTCGTTGAGAAAGGCCGACGAATACCTTAGAGTCTAGCCCGGTTGGCGCACGATGGACATTCCACGGATATTCAACATCACTGAAAGTGCTCACCGAATCCACAACCCGATCACACCCGAGAAGCTCGCCACTCTCGGCGCGGCGTTGCGTCTAGAATCGGGTGCTCGAGTGCTCGACCTCGGCAGCGGTTCTGGGGAGATGCTGTGCACCTGGGCACGCGATCACGGCATCATCGGCACCGGCATCGACATGAGCCAGTTGTTCACCGAGCAAGCGAAACGCCGTGCTGTAGAGCTCGGCGTCGCCGATCAAGTCGAGTTCATCCACGGCGATGCTTCCGGCTATGTCTCTGACGAGAAGGCCAGTGTGGCAGCCTGTGTCGGTGCCACTTGGATCGCCGGGGGAGTCATCGGCACTATCGAGCTTCTGGCGCGGAGCCTGCGCACCGGAGGGATCATCCTCATCGGCGAGCCCTACTGGCGGCAGTTACCGCCGACGGAAGATGTTGCCAAGGGGTGTCTTGCCAACTCAATCTCCGACTTTCTCATGTTTCCAGAACTTCTCGCGTCTTTCGACCATCTTGGCTACGACGTCGTTGAAATGGTTCTGGCTGACCAAGACGGCTGGGACAGATACGAGGCGGCCAAATGGCTCACCATGCGCCGATGGCTTGAAGCCAATCCCGACGACGAGTTCGCGAAAGATGTTCGA
>JAZDLZ010001071.1:0-7587 GCA_043801535.1 Pseudomonadota bacterium | reverse complement strand
TCGCGCCGCCGATTGCTGCGGCGAGAATAGCACCTCGAAAGAGGAATGGAACAAGGTAGGCACAGGGAACAGCACAACCAACGGCTTTTGTTCACACCCATACTGGCGGCGACGAACACCCCCTTGGAATTGTTACTCCGCGAAGGGCGATTCCGGGCTGATCTGTACTACCGAATCAACATCATCCGCATCGAAGTGCCGTCCCTCCGCGAAAGGCGCGAGGACATTGTTCCGCTGGTCGATCTCTTCCTGCGACGGGCGAGTGAACGGATCGAATGCCCGGTGCTGAGCGTCTCACCCGTTGCGATGAGGCGATTGGTCGCCTGCGATTGGCCTGGCAATGTCCGCGAGCTCGCCAACACCATCGAGCGGGCGGTCGCACTCTGTGATCACAACACCATTCTTCCCCAGGACGTGGCGAGTCCGGATGACGCCGGTGTCGCGAGGTCTCTCGTCGACACCGCCAGCAAGCATGGCGTGCGGCTTCGTGATCTGGAACAGACCTACATTCGGCGCGTACTCGAGGCGCACGCGGGAAACAAGGCCGCGGCAGCACGCGCGCTCGGCGTCAGTCGACGAACGCTCTATCGCAAGATGGAGGGCTGACCTCCTTGCCCTGCCGCCCCCTTCGCGAGACGACCAAGCCCTGGTACTATGGCGCCATGCTCGCAGATGCAGGCTCGCCAGAGTCAGCGGTCGTCGTCGATGTTCGCAGGGTAGTCGCTCTTGGCGAGCGGATCGCTTCTGCCGGCAACGAGCACGCTCTGGCCGAGATATGCGCGGGCGCACTGCGAACGCTGTTGTCGACCACGGTCGCCATCTACGCCAGCGACGAGTTGGCCGTCGCCAACGGGGTGACCATGAGCGATGACGTGCTGGCGGCTTTTCGCCGTACCGCTATCCGGGCGATCGGATTCAACGCGGCGGCGACCTTCGTTCCCGCCGCGCTGCTGCCCACCGAGATGGCGGATTGTCTGGCCGGCCTCGACGGGATATCCGACGAGATTGCCGTTGCACCGCTTCGTGCCCAGCGCGAAATCGTCGGTGCCATTGGCGCCGTCTTCAGTGGGGACCGTGCCAAGCTGCGCGAGCTGCTGTCGGCCGTTGCTCAACAGACGAGCAGCGCCCTCGCGGCGATAAGAGCGATCGAGAGCGCCCGCGCCCATGCTCGGGAGATCGAGAGCCTGCTCGCCAACCGAACGAGCGCTCTCCGCGTCTGCGAGGCGAGGCTTGCTGCTGCCGAGCGAGCTATTCCCTTGAACGAGGTGGCCAGGAAGACCGTCGCCGAGCTGGTAGGAGCTATTACCACCTTGATTCCGCTTCAGACACAGTTGACCACAGTATTGGCTCAGTCGAACCATATTAATGGTGTTGCCCTGGCGGAAGCCCGGCTCATCTGTGACCGAATGGTGGAGCTTGCCAACCAGGCAATGATTCCAGCGGAGCGGCTGGTATGCCTTGGCGGCGGTTCCGATTCGGAGAGCGAGCCTTCAGAACGCGCTTCCTCCAACGGCTCGATTGATCCCTCGGCAAGGAATCGGTAGAGTCTATTAGATCTAAGGGGGTCTCACAATGGAGGCTCGTTTCTGGCGGAGAATGATACCGGTGGGCATTACTGCCGTTCTCCTGTGCTCGTCGGCGACGGTAATCGCCCAGAAAAAGCCCACTCGGGCTGTCGAGGAAGACAAGCAAAAGGAGGCTCTGGAGCACTTCAAGAAGGGAGTGACCTACTACAACCTGGGCGAATTCGAAAAGGCGGTCGAGGAGTTCAAGCAGGCGTATACGATTTCCGCTGCGCCGCAGCTACTCTTCAATCTCGCCCAGGCGTATCGCTTGAAAGAGGATCACAAGCAGGCGCTCCACTTCTACAAGACGTTTCTGCGGCTCCAGCCGGAGGCTCCCAATCGTGTCGATGTCGAAGCTCGGATCGCGGAGATGGAGAAGCTCGTTGTTGCCGCTGCTCGCCTTCAGGATGAAAAGCCACGCGGCACGATTCCACCGGGAGCCATTGCTGTCGAAGAACCAGATGCTGCAGCAGCGCCGTCGAGAAAGGATGACGGCGGCTCGCAGAGCGGGACAGTAGCGACGACCACCCCTTCGCGAGACGACTCCAAGCCTGGAGTCAGTACTGCACCCAGTACCGCACCCGGTACGACATCGGGTACGACATCGGGTACGACAGCTGGCAACGGCCAGTCCGGCAGTGGAACGACCGTGGCCATATCGTCGTCGAGCGCGGTGCCGCCAACCAGGCTTCCCGAAGGCACGGCCCGGCCCGGTGTGGGGCGGGAGACGACACCGGTGCCGCCGCCAGCTCCCAGCGCCTCGGGCACCACCATTGTCGTCGAATCCAAGCCAGCAGCAGCAGCAGTGCCAGTGCCGGTACCAGAGGAACCGCGGCCTACCGGTCGCAACAAGAAGCTGGCAGCGCTCGGAACAGCCACGCTGGGCGCCGCCCTGATTGCGACCGGGGTCTACTTCGGTACGCAAGCCAAGGCCGCCGAGGAGGAGCTCGGCGAGGTCCCGGATGGCAAGCTCGGCTGGAACGACTACTACCAGGATCTCTACGATCGAGGAGAGCGAGACGAGCTCGTCTTTGTCACCACCTTGGCTGCCGGAGGCGCGGCAATTGCCGCCAGCGGAATCCTGCTCTATCTCGGGCTAACCGAAGGCTCGTCTAGCGTGCCGGAAGAGATCGCTATCATTCCTGCCAACGGCAAGGCGATCTTGAGCGCAACCTGGAGCTTCTAATGGGAATAGATTCCTCGAATCTGAAAGAACCGGAAAGCCTTCGAGCTCGAAAGGGGCGAGCACGTCTGTTCTCTTGGCGTGCTGGCGTCCTGCTCTGCTGCGCGGTCGCGGTAGCCAGCACCACTGCTTGTTTCGATCCCAACCTGGGTGACGGTGATTTCGGTTGCGGGTTCGGCGGCACCTGTCCGTCTGGCTACGTCTGCAGTCCTGCCGACAACAAATGCTATCTCGAGGGGCATCCGGATGGCGACAATCGGCCGCCGCCGTCCGACGGAACGTCCAACGGAAAGGTGGATGCCGCGCAAAGCTGTGCGAACGCGGACTGCGATCCGCTGGCCGAGTGCGACGACACTGGCGGCAGCATCGTTTGCACGTGTCCGGCGGGGTTCACCGATCCGGAAGGAGACGGCCGGACGTGCGATGACATCGACGAGTGCGCGAATAGCTCTGCCCAGTGCGATGCGAACGCGACTTGTACCAACCTGGCCGGCACCTACACCTGCACCTGCAAGCAAGGCTTCCTCGGCGACGGCAAGACCTGCGTCGACCGCAACGAATGCCAGACCGGCGCTCATCGCTGCTCTCCGTTTGCCGTCTGCACCAATACTGCGGGAAGCTACGGCTGCGCCTGCAAGGACGGCTACGAGGGCGACGGCAAGACCTGTACCGACGTCGACGAGTGCTCCCTCGATTCCGCTGGCTGTGCCAGCAACGCCGAGTGCACCAACACCGGCGGGGGCTTCGAGTGCCGGTGCAAACAGGGATACCAGGGCGACGGGTTCTCCTGTATCGACATCGACGAGTGTGCGAAGCCCGGTGCTTGCTCCCCCCATGCCACCTGTGCCAACTCGACCGGAAGCTTCACCTGCACCTGCCAGGATGGATACTCTGGCACCGGCGCCACCTGCGTCGACGTCGACGAATGCGCGGCTGGCGGACACTCGTGCGACACCCAAGCGATGTGCGTCAACGAACCGGGCGGGTACTCCTGTTTCTGTGGTCCCGGCTACCGGGGGGACGGGAAAACGTGTTCCGACATTGACGAGTGCGAAGAGAGCAGCCACCTGTGCGATGCTCATGCGACCTGCTCGGACACCGACGGGGCGTACCAGTGTAGCTGCAAGGACGGCTACGAGGGCACCGGCTTCTCCTGTTGGGACGTCGACGAGTGTCTCGCCGGCACTGACCAGTGCGATCCGGCCGCAGTCTGTCTGAACGCCGACGGTGGCTACTCGTGCAGGTGCGGCTGGGGCTACGAAGGCACCGGCCGCAGTTGCGCCGATGTCGACGAGTGCAGCCTGCACACCCATCACTGCGCCCTACAGGCCGACTGTGCCAATGTCATAGGCTCCTATTCTTGTTCCTGCAAGACAGGCTACGAGGGCGACGGCTTTGTCTGCATCGACGTCGACGAGTGCAGCCTGAACACACATTCCTGCGACGCCAATGCCCGTTGCGTCAACCGCGAGGGCGGCTACGACTGCTTCTGTCGTACCGGGTTCGAGGGCGACGGTCGCGGCTGTTCGAACGTCAACGAGTGCGGCGACGAGGATGCCAATGACTGCGACTCCAACGCCCACTGCGAGGATACCGAGGGCGGATACTATTGTCTGTGCTTGGCCGGTTACGAGGGCGATGGGCTCACTTGCCGTGACATCGACGAGTGTGCCAGTGGCAGCGACACGTGCGATCCCAATGCCTCCTGCACCAACACCGACGGAGGCTTCACCTGCGAGTGCAACCCTGGTTTCGTCGGGAACGGCTCGAGCTGCACCCCGCAGTAGCAGTAAAGGAAAGGGCTTGGCAGATGCAGAGTATTAATAGACGTTGCTGGTTTTCGCTTGCCGTCCTCTCTTTCGTCCTGCTGAACCAAGGGGAGGCAGGCGCCCAGCCTGCGGTCTTCAACGGTGGCTTCGAAGACGGCAGCCTGAACGGATGGGAGCAACGGGGGATCACCGCAGTGAAGGACAGCAGCTTCAAGGTCGATCCGGCCGAGGGGGTGTGGCAAGCGCTGCTCACCACGGAGACAGGCTCGGCGCCGGCGAGCGAGATCGAGCAGTTCTGCGGGATACCGAGCGGAGAGATGACGGGGATCGGGATAACACAAGGTTCGGCGATCAGACAGAACGTCTGGCTGCCCTGTGACGGGCTCTCCTACTTGCTGCGCTTCCGTTGGGACTTTCTCACCAACGAGCCCGGGGTGGGATACCACAACGACATCGCATTCTACGTGATCTCGCCGCTGACCGGCGCGCCGATCGCCAGTCCTGCGATCGCCACCACTGGTGCCGATTCCCCTGGCTACGTGTCTCATTCCCTCTACCAAGCCACGACTACCGACGTCCGCCTGCAGTCCTGCACGAGCTATTCGATTTGCGTGGGGGTCGTCGACATGACGACAACCACCGTCGACTCGGCCCTCCTGGTGGACTGGTTCGAGCTCCTCCAGGAATCCGATACCGACGGAATTCCCGACGTCGAGGACAATTGCGACTGGATCTACAATCCCGACCAACTGGACAATGACGGCGACGGCGAAGGTGACGCCTGCGACTGGGACGACGACAACGATGGGATCGGCGACTATCAACCCGACAACTGTCTGTTCATGGCCAATCCCGTCCAAGAAGACACTTCCGAGATTCTGGCTGGGAAAGTGGCGGACGGAGTCGGCGACGCCTGCGACAACTGCCCGGCTCTCTACAATCCCGGACAGCTCGACAACGACAGCGACGGACTGGGCAATCCGTGCGATGACGATATGGACGGCGATGGTATCGACAACCTTTCCGACCCCTGTCCGGGAAACCCGCGGAACGATGCCTGTCCGTACCAGTCGGTGACCTTCAAGGTTCTCTACGAGGATCACAGCAACAGCAAGCTCGACCTCTACATCAACAACGTCAGGGTCGAGCAGGTAGATGCGATTTCGCCCAACGGCTGCAACAATACTGCCCAGGAAGTCGTCATCACCGACTTCGGTGCGCTCGGCCTGCTCACCGGAGGCTGCGATACGTTCTCTCTCGGACTGGCTGGCGCCGCGCCTACCATCGACCTGGCGTGGGTGTCGGTGAAGGTCTCGATGAAAGACGACGAGGGCAATCCCTACGATACGACCATCTGTCTCTTCGACGGCTGGCAGAACAACCAGGACCCGACCTGCGAGCCCCGCGATACCTGCAGCACCCCACCGTGGCCGTCGAAATCCTGGTTCAACGACAGCGATCAGCTTCGCTATGCCACCTTGGACCCCGATTCGGACCTCCTTCCTTCGGGGATCGGGTACTGCGACAACTGCCCGTCGAACCGTAACCCCATCCAGGACGACCGTGACGCCGATGCTCGCGGCGACGAGTGCGACAACTGCGAGGATTCCCCCAACTACGATCAGATCGATCAAGACTGGGACGGCCTGGGCGATGCCTGCGACAACTGCGCGACCATCGTCAATCCGGCCCAGCTCAACACCGACGGCGATCCGTACGGCAACCCGTGCGATTCCGACCTCGACGGCGACAACATCGCCAACATCTTCGACAACTGCCCTGGTACCGCCAACCCGACCCAGGCCGATTCCGACGGTGACGGTCGGGGAGACGCCTGTCCGTACACGTCCTTGGTGGTGTCCCTGCTGTACGAATACTGCGGCGGCGCTGGCGGCGGCGAGCACTTCGCTCTCTCCATCGGCGGTCAGCCCGCCGCCGAGATCATGGCCCAGAACATGTGTGGTTGTACCGACGAGCCGCACGTCGAAACCATCACCGACGAGGGGATTCTCGGAATGCTCGGCCAGACCTGCGACGCCATCGAGATCCGGCCAGAGAATTTCGGCTGGCTGTCGCTCGCTCAAGCACAGGTGACCAGAACCGAGGTCTCCGGCGACAGCGCCAGCATCTGTCTTCTCGACGGGCAGCCGGCGAACGGCATCGTTCCGACCTGCGCCCCCCGCAAGTCGTGCGATCCGCCCGGACAGTGGGGAAGCCCCGGGGCCGTGGGCGGGGATTCGGACGGCGACGGCGTGCTGGCAGGAATCGGCGACTGCGACAACTGCGTTCTCACCGGCAACCAGTTCCAGGAAGATTCCGAGGTGATGCCCGACGGGATCGGCGACGCCTGCGACAACTGTCCGTCCAACTACAATCCCGACCAGGCCAACTCCGATGTCTTCACCCCTCCGGCTGCCCCGGGCGAGCAGGGCGATGCCTGCGATCTCGACGACGACAATGACGGGAGGAACGACAGCAGCGACAATTGCCGGACCGTGCCGAATGGTCCGGACTGGAAAAACAGCGACACCGATGCGTTTGGCGACTTCTGCGACAATTGCCCGGACGTGACCAACGCCGGGCAGACCGACTCCGACCAGGACGGAATCGGCGACGCCTGCGACCTGGACGACGACAACGACGGCGCCGCCGACGCGTCGGACAACTGCCGCCTGGTGATCAACACCGATCAGCTCAACTCCGACTCCGACTCCTTCGGGGATGTCTGCGACAACTGTCCGAACCACAACAATTCTTCCCAGGAGGACAGCGACTCCGACGGGCTCGGCAACCCATGTGACAACTGTCCGTCGACCGCCAACGCCGATCAACTCGACACCGATAGCGACGACCGCGGCGACCTGTGCGACAACTGCCCGACCATCGACAACACCAGTCAGGAGGACAACGACGGGGACGGAATCGGCGATGCCTGCGACACCGACAACGACAATGACGGGGTGGCCAACACGGTCGACAATTGCCCCGTGAACGCCAACGCCGACCAGGCCAATGCCGACGGCCTTTCCGACGGCGGAAACGCCTGCGACACCGACGACGACGAGGACGG
>JAZDLZ010001040.1:0-4919 GCA_043801535.1 Pseudomonadota bacterium | reverse complement strand
GGCCCCGTCGAGGTTCCCTCGATGGGGGGGCGGCGAGGGCTCGCAGCCGCCCTTCTGCCGACGAGCGACGCAGCGGATGCGTCCCCGCCGCGAGTCTGCCGACGGGAGGCAAACCGATCGGTGTTCTAGTCCCGAAGCTTTCAGCGCGGCCGCCGGCCGCGAGAATCTCGACCGAAAATCACGAATCCGAGCGTTGGTGCTCACAACTCGACCATGAGCGCATCAGCGGCAAACTTGATCTCTCGCAACGCGGTGGCGATGTGCCCGTCGGCAGCATCCAGCGCCAGGATGACGTAGTAGCCGTGACCGACGACTCGAAGGACGAGGCACATCTTGTCGTGCTCGAAAAGGGCCTCGATCGCTTCGCCGAAGTGAAACAGGTGCAGGGCGCTCTGGAGTTGGTTGAGGATGATTCCGTAGTGCGCGGCCAGAACAAGCATCTGGTCGCGATCGGCGAGCGAGTACGCATCCACTGCTTCGCCGTCCCAGTCCGCGAAGATCACGCCCACCGCTCCGGGTACCCGTTCGACCACTCGCCGCAGAATCGGCGTGAACGTTGTCTCCTGGGGCGGTGCCGCTGTCATTCTTGGCCAATCGTACGGCTATTCGAGAGCCACGGGAGATTCGACCTCGATTCCCGACAAGAGCGCATCGTTTCTCTCGGTCTTGGTTGAAGCAACGAGTCCGTCGGCCCATCGAATGAATGCCCGAATACGAGACTGTTTGAACAGCTCGGCGCGGATCTCGGAGCTAGCCTCTGCCAGGCTAGCATGGCGTGGCGGAACGATCTCCTTCAGGAAGATGATGTCCCAGCCAAAGCCGCTGTCGATCGGGAGCGAAAAGCTGCCGGCCGCCGGGATTGCAAACGCAGCGTCGAGGAAAGGTTTGACGAGACGGCTGTTCGGTTCGGCGCCCAAGGTCTCCCGTTCGAGCTTGATGCCCATGGCTTCGCCGGCCGCGAACGCAAGCTCGACGAAGGTGTCGGAGCCCGCCGGCGCGGCCGCCATCAAATTCGCATAGATTTCGCTGGCCTGCACGCGGGCGGTTTCCCGTTGCTCTGGAGGGGCTTCGGATCGGGCTGGCACGCGAACATAGGTGACGAATCGCACCTCGTCGTGGTCGAAGTGACGCTTGACGTTTGGAAGCTTCCAGGCTTTCTCGACTTCTTCGTCAGGAACGTCTTCGGGACCGGTGAATCTAGCATCGAACTCCAGATTGATGTAGCGCCTGGCGCTCTCCCTCTTGCAGATGGCCTGCACTTCGGGATCCTTGTCGATGCCGCGTCGCAGCGCTTCCTGGACCAGCAATTCGGCATCGATGAGCTGCTGGAGCGCCTGCGCTGGAGTTGTTTTGTATTCCTTGGCCTGGACTGCGACGTCGCGGTCGTATATCGGCGAGCCGTTGACCTCGGCCACGACCATGGCGGATGGATCGACGGTGCTGCTCAGCACGGTAGGAATGCTCGCCTGGCTTCCTCGAGTCGCACTTTCGGTTGGCTTCCCTTGGCAGGTGCAAGAACCGACCAGCACCAGGCCAAGCGCAATCATGCCCAGCGCAGTGATGGCTTTCGCTTGCCGTGACCGTGACCTGGCCAGGCTGCAACTTGCACGTCGTAGATGGGCTAACAACACAGCCCCTGAACGTCTGGGACGGAAGAGACACGAGTCCGAGCTCATTCGACCTCCGTTGTTCTGCGGCGACTTAGTCTTTCTGTGCCAGGGCAAGTCGTGCCAGCTCCTTTCCCACCGAAATGGTGGAGACCCCGATTGCCACAAGGATTATCGCTGCAACATAGTCTCTTTTGGCCAGAAACCCGACCGACTGGAAAAAGAACACCATGCTCGTGACAATCAGAAGGACCGCAAGGACTTCGAACAGATGCCAGCGCATCGAGAGTATTGTCTCCAACTTGGCGGTTTCCAAGAATACCGTGTACGCCCCAAAACGGCGATAGTGATCGCAGCAAGGTCACCGACGCAGACATCGATGACTGGCAGGCGGATTCCGAGCCACTGGCGCCCCATTCTCCCAGACTACTGGCACTTCGCTCCACAGTCGGTTCAAGAGCTCGCAGTAGGGCTGCTCCAGGACTGCCAGATCGAGGACGGTGAAGTCACCGATCTCGGTCGCGGCGTAGAGTTTCGCGCCTGCAAGCAACAGGTGCCTCACTGGTCCGTGCAGTTTGCGATGGTAGAGAGAAGTCCCGTTCTTCAGCTCCCAGATCCCCAGAGTTCCGTCAGCATAGCCTGCAATCAGAGTATCCATCGGTCCCTTGAGGAGGCTGGCCACCGCGGAGGTGCCCGTTTCGGCGAAGGCGAACGCGGGCTTCTCCCGACCAGCCAGAAGCGGAAACAGCTCGATCTGCCCTTCGTTGAAGCCTACGGCCAGCCAACTATCGATGATCGTCACTGCGGTCACGCCTGGGCCTGTCTTGTAGCTTTCACCTCTGGCGTTGCCCTCGGCGTCGTCGTAGCTCGCCACCTCACCCTTGGCTGCCACCAACACGGCGCTGGCTTGCCAGGCAATGGCGGTAGCCTCGGTTGCCAGTCGCCTGACGGTGCCAGCGCGGTCGAAGACAAGAGCTTCCTCGCCAGAAAGCACCGCGCAACCACTTGGAGTAGCCAAGATCGAGGCTACGTTGGCCGGTGCTGTAGTCCGCCGGAAGAGCTCGCTGCCGGCGGCAGTGTCCCACAGCTCCACGCTGGACCTGGCACCGGCAAGGCAGAGAAGGTTGCTGGTTGCATCGAGGCTGGCCAGCCGAGCGCCCTCGGAGATCGCCTGCCGCCACGCTGTTTGTCCGGCTGTTTGTCCGGCTGTTTGCCTGGCTTCTTCCATTGCTGGCTGGCCAGACTTCTCGGAGCTACTCGAAGGCAAGCGATCGAGACGCTGCCAGCCACGATGGGAGGAGAGCTCCGGTGGTGACGGAAGCAGGATGGGTGCTCTCCAGTGGGGAAGGCCGGTGGCAAGGTCGTCGACGGTGACTGTGCCGGGTGTGTGTCCGGGGCTGAAGAGCCGGCCGTCCGGGCTGAACCGTTCGCCAACGCTCGCAGACGGGAGATCGAGGAAGGACAGCCTCCCGTCGAAGCTGAAGACACCGACCCGTTTGCCGTCGGGATGGCCGAAGACTTGCTTGACTCGACTCTGCTGCGCAAGCGTCTCGTTGGTTCCTGCCTGCCAGTCCCACACTCGTACTGTCGAATCGAGCCCTGCCGAAATCACCTGGCTCCTGTCCTTGCCGAAGATGACGCTGCGAACTGGTCCGGTGTGGCCTTCCAATCGGCGCAACTCGCGACCGGAGGCTACGTCCCAGATTCGGACGGTCTTGTCGACGCTGGCGCTCGCTACCAGATCTCCGGCGGGCGAAAAGGAAGCTTCCCACACGACGTGACTGTGGCCGCGCAGGATGCGTAGCACTGCGCCCGACGCAGCATCCCAGATGCGGACGGTGGTGTCATAGCTCGTCGAAGCCAGCTTCCGTCCGTCAGGGCTGAACGTTACCTGGTTGACCTCCCCTTCGTGGCCAGTCAGTGTCACGAGCTGCTTTCCATTCCTCGCCTCCCACAGGCGCACCGTATTGTCTTTGCTGGCCGACGCCAGCAACTGACCGTCTGGTCTGGATGACACCCAAGTGACCGCTGCGCCATGGCCAGTGATCTGCCGAGACTCTTCCCCGCTGGTCACGTCCCATAGTCTGATGGTACCGTCTTCGCCCGTCGAGGTCAGCGTGGTGCCATCCGGGCTGAAGGCATGCGCCATGACTTCCCCCAGATGGCCGGCGGACTTGGTTGTCGTCGCACCCATACCGACCCGCCACAGGCTCACGGTCTTGTCGAGGCCAGTATTGGCCAGCAAGCGATGATCCTGGCTCAAGGCCAGACCGCGCACGTCTGCCAATGCCGAGCCAAGATGGAAGGCAGTATCGCTCGTGCTGCTGTCTCGGGGATCAATCGTCCGGATATCCAACGAGGTCTGGGTAGGGATGAGGACAGTAATCCGATGGTTGGCTGGATAGGACAGACTCCCCGGAGACGGCGGAGACGGAAGCTCCATCCTCTTGACTTCGACGCCTTTGTCGACTTCCCATAGCCGCAGCGTTCGATCCCAGCTCGAGGAAGCCAATCCCTTGCCGTCCGGGCTGAAGGCCAGGCCTCTGATTGATCCCGTGTGTCCGGCAAGCGTTCGTATGGCAGCACCGTTGGCTGCATTCCACAACCGGATTGTCTTGTCGAGGCCTCCCGAGGCAAGTAGCTGTCCGTCCGGGCTGAAGCACAGACGGAAGACGGAGCTAGGGTGTCCACGCAGCAGACTCTGTTGGCTGCTGCCGTTCGCCACGTCCCACAGTCGCATCGTGCCATCAAAGCCCCCCGATGCCAGTCTCCGGCTGTCGGGGCTGAAAACCAGTACGCTCGGTTGATCGGAGTGACCAACGAGCACGCGCTGGCTGTCCTCCGATAGATTCCAGAGATAGATCGTGCCTGCCCAGCCACCGGCTGCCAGATGACGTCCATCCGGGGAGAAAGCTACCGAAACCAACGGATCCTTTTGACCGCGCAGGACCCGCGTACTGGCGGTGTCCGCGCTCACCAGGTAGATCGAACGGTCGTCGCTCACCGCTGCTACGATTTGGCCGTCAGGCGAAAAGACTACCGCGCTCGCCTTCCCTCCCACCGCCCGCCGCCAGACCAGACTCTCACCGTCGAGCTGCCACTTGAGGGCTCGGCCCAATGCCGAGTCGCGGGTCTCCAGCGAGCTGCGCAACATGGCTCGTGCCTCGAGCAGGTCGCCACGGACAAACGCTGCCCTGGCTCCCACCCGCTGGGCTTCGGCACGCTGGGTGCGGGCCTCGGCTTCGCGCAGCTCGGCACGCTCCTTCTGCACCCGCGTCTCCCGTTCTCGCCACAGCGACACCACCGCCACTG
>JAZDLZ010001034.1:0-3706 GCA_043801535.1 Pseudomonadota bacterium | reverse complement strand
TCGGCCATTCATTGGAGTGCCATGTCACCGTCGCGCCGCCGATTGCTGCGGCGAGAATAGCACCTCGAAAGAGGAATGGAACAAGGAACTAGGGACTAGGCACAGGGAACAGCACAACCAACGGCTTTTGTTCACACCCTTCGCCCCCTGATCCGGCGCTAGCGCGCCTCATGACCACCCCTCCGCCCCTCGATCTAAGGGCAGCTGCGAGCCCTCGCCGCCCCCCGTCGGAGGAGACCTCCGACGGGTCCTCCCTCTCCGAGGAGGGGGACCGCGGCGCGTCATCTCCCGTGCGACCACCAAATTGGTGCAGCGCCGCGACTCGCTCCGCGCGGCGAAGCCGCGCTGCGCTCGTGGTCACTATCGCCGTTTTAGGGTCGCCCCCTTCCGAATCCCAGGCCTCAAGCCTTTGGTTGCGATGCGAGCCGCGCTGGGGCAACATCGGAAGACGGTATTCTGCCATCCAGGGAATGCGAAAGCATCGCAATGATACGAGAGACTAGATTGGTGACCAGGCCACGTTGCTCCGGTGGCTCGGAATGGAAGGCTTGATGCTCATGAGCGCTCGAAAGCTTGACCTCCGTTTGCCAGTTGTTGTCGCGGTCGCTGCTTGCTTCCTTTTTGTCACGCCTGTTCAGGCGGGCCAGCAGCCACGGGGTGAGCCCGAGAACGTTGTCAAGGCGCGTGCCCATTTCAAGCAGGGGCGCGCCTATCATCAGGTTGGGGCCCATGCTCAAGCTATCGCCGAGTACGAGGCTGCCTATGCGTTGGCGCCCCTTACCGAGCTTCTCTTCAATATCGCCCAGGCCCATCGGGCGATGGGAGACAAGGAGAAGGCCAGGGATTTCTACCAGCGCTATCTTCGCGCCGAGCCGGAAGGACGAGCGAGCGACGAGTCGCGCATGCAGGTTGCCCTGTTGACCCGGCAGCTCGAGGAGGAGCAGGAGGCACGGCTCAAGACCGAGGAGGAAGCACGGCTCAAAGCGGAACAGGAAACACGGTTCAAAGCGGAGGAGACGAAACGGCAGGAGGAGGCTAGACGGCAAGAGGAGGCGAAGCGGCAGGAGGAGGAAAGGCGGCGGCTGGCGATGCAGCGCCAGGAGGGGGTGACGGGTGGTGACGCCGAGGAGGCCAGGCGCCGAGCGGCGCGGGAGGAGCAGCAACGGAAAGAGGCCGAAGCAGCGGCGCGGCGCGCGTTGGAGGCCGAGAGAGAACGCCAGCGCCTCGACGAGGAGAAGAGGGCGGAAGAACAGCGTCTTGCCGAGGAGCAGGTGGAAGCGATCCGGAAGCGGACTGCGGCGCGGGCTCGCGGCTGGAAGACCGCTGGAGCTGCGACTGTTGGTGTGGGCCTGGTTGCCACGGCGTTTGGCGCCTATTTCGGGTTGGATGCGATGGCGATCGACGCCGATCTTTCGGCGCAGAGTACTGACAAGCGCGCCTGGACTCCCGGGGAACGAAGCAAGATTACCGACGGGGAGAACGCGGAACGCTACGCGATGATATCCTACGGGGCTGGCGGCGTGGCTCTCGTCGCCGGCACGGTCCTCTACTACGTCGGCCATCGCATTGGCAGCTCCTTCGAGGACGTCTCGGTGATGGTGACGCCAGCGGTATTGTCGTCGACTGTCGGACTATCGATGTCAGTGAGGTACTAGCATGGCATTGCATCGCGATCGCCTTCACGAACAGCCGTGCTCACCTAGCGCGGCTCATCGAGAGTATGCGCCCTCCTCGCTCCTTGCCATACGGGCGCCTCGGCGCCGATATCTTGGACAAGTTTTTCTGCGGCGGCTCCTTATTCGGGATACGAGGCGAGCTGCCCGCGTTGCTGGACCGCCGCTGCTGCCGCTGCTGCTCGCGGCCGGATGGCTGGTGGCAGGGTGCTTCAGTCCTACCTATCCAGAGGCACGTCGTTGTGCCGAAGAAGACAACTGGTGCCCGTCTGGACAGAAGTGCGTGAGCGGCATTTGCCGGACGGTGTGTAGTCAGAGCGATCCATGTCCTTCGGGGAGGCGCTGCGCCTCCGCTGGCTACTGCGAGGCGCTCGACGCTTCCCCTCCCGGCGATGGCGGCGGGAAGCTGGATGCTTCGACCGACGGACGGCCGATCGTCGATGCCAGACCCGGCGATGGGCCGGCATCTGATGGTCCGGAGCCGGATTCCGCCGTCCGGCCCGACGGCGGCCCGCCACGCGATGGACCTCTTGCGGATTCCTCGACGACGGACGGCCGCCCAGTAGTCGACGCTCCCAAGGTGGACGCGCCTATTCTCATCGATGCGCCGCCTCTCTGTGGCAATGGGAGAGTGGAGGCGGCAGTCGAGACCTGCGACATCGGAATCCCGCGCGGCACCACTGGTTACTGCCCGCAGTCCGCCGACGAGTGCGATGACGGGCTCGTCTGTACCGCTGACACCCTGGCCAATACGGGGACTTGTCGAGCGGAGTGCATCTACCAGGGGTTGCCAAGCGGTCAGGTTTCCGACGGCTGCTGCCCGCCCGGAGAGAGCTACGGTACTGATATCGACTGCCCCGAGGAATGCGGCAATGGCTTGGTCGAGGGCACAGAGTTGTGCGACACTGGCATCGATTCCGGCGATGGTGCGTGCCCTACCACTGTCGCTGACTGCGCCGATGCGTTCCTGTGCACGAAGGATACGCTGGAAGGCCAGCGGTGTTGGGCGAAATGCGCTCACCCTCTGATTACCGAGTGCTCACGGCTCGTGCCAGACGGCTGCTGTCCCCCGGGCTGCACACCCGATGCGGCCGATTTGGACAATTTTGACAAGGATTGCTGTCCCCCAGGAATGGTGCGCATCTCGCCGACCACCTGCATCGACGCCTACGAGGCGTCCAACAGGAATGGGATAGCCGTGTCGGTACCCCGTGAGACGCCCTGGACGAGTGTCGGCTGGGCGGAAGCAGATGCAAGATGCAGGGCTGTTGAGAAACGGCTCTGTACTCTTGCCGAATTCCAGGCTGCTTGTGGCGGGCCGCTCAAGGGCCTCGATCAGACGGTATGTAATGGAGGAGATACGGATCCGTCCGAATTGGTTGCGAACACGGGCAGTTTCGGTGACTGCGAAGGTGGCTATCCCGGCATCTTTGATCTCGTCGGCAACGTCTGGGAATGGACGTCCACATGTACGGACGTTCAGAACTGCACTGGGTTCGGCGGCTCATTCAAGGTGCAATTCGTGGACTGCAGCTCTATCTACGACAAGTTCGGACGGACGACGTCCGTCAACTACGTCGGCTTCCGCTGCTGCAAGTAGGTCCGCTCACGATGCCCGTATCGCTCCACCGACCCAAGACGCGCCTCGATTCCTCTCCATGTCGGCACCTGCGCTTGTCGATACGGCGCCTGGTCGAAGGATGAGCAGCAGCTCGTTCTCCGCGGAACCGATGATACCCGCGCGCGAGCCCGCCACGCCCAGCGTCGCCCCTGTCGCCCCTGTCGCCGCCGTTGCCGTTGCCCCCGTCGCTGCTGATTCCGCCATCACTAGCTCCGCCGGCGCAGGTTCGATCGCCGGCGCTTCCGTAGCTGCTGGCGCGGATGCTCCTTTCGGGGTCGCCAGTGTTCTCGGGCCGGGCAGCGCGCTCGCTCGCGCCTTTCCCGGCTACGAGCGGCGACCGCAACAGCTTGCCATGGCCGCTGCCGTCGGGGCGGCCCTCGTCGACGAGATGCCGCTGCTGGTCGAGGCGGGT
>JAZDLZ010000991.1:0-2081 GCA_043801535.1 Pseudomonadota bacterium | reverse complement strand
CCCCGCGAAAGTTCGTGACCGACGCCAGGTCCCCCAGCACCGTGTACGACGTGGTCGTCACCTGGCCCAACGGGTTGCTCCACCGCGTCGCCTGGCCTGCGGCGTCCCAGGTCACCCTGAGCGTCTGCCCAACAATAACATATGCAAATGCGTCCACTTGTGTGTGGCGGCTACTTCGGCGACGCTCAGTCACGGAAGACCATGACGGAATTGGCGAGAGCCTCATCCAAGGCGGGTCTTGGTCGCTTGCCGGGCGAACTCGAGGACAGTCGCTATGACGCACCTCGACGGAACCACGGATTCCGAACTGCTGCTCCGCAACGAGCTCTGGATGCGAATATTCGCCGGTTCGGCTTCGGCCATCTGGCCCCTGTTCACCATGACCCCACGCCCGGCTCCTTACCCTTTGGACTGATGGTGTAGTTCCATTGCGGATGGAGAGAGTGCCTGTGAAGGTTCACCTCGCCCAGCATCGCGTCGGTGACCTCCACGCCCTTCTTGTATTCTCCCGCGTCGAGACGTGCCTCGATCGTCAAGCCAGTCTTCGTCCGCGTTCCCGCGATCAGGTTGAGAACCGTCTCGACGGTCTCGAGCGGCTTGCCTTTCCAGTTCAGGCTGATGAACGAAAACATCCGATGTTCGATCTTGTTCCACTTGCTGGTGCCTGGCGGGTAGTGACAGAACGTGATGTCGAGCCCCGTTGCATCGGCCACTTTCTGAATCTCGACTTTGAGCACTCGGCTGCGGCTTGCGTTGCTTCCGCCTGAGTCGGCGCAGATCAGAAGGCGACGAGCCTTCGGGTAGTTCTCACGCCCAACGAGGCGCCACCATTGCCGTATGCTCTCCGTCGCGAACTCTGCTGTGTCGTGGCTCAAGCCGACGTTCACAAGACCGTGGTTACGCCGTTCGTCATACAGTCCGTATGGAACGGCACGGTCAGTATCTTCGCTGCGGAAATCATGGTCCTTGGTCGGCCTGGGGTCGCCTTTCTTCCTGTACTCCCCTCCGGCGTTCTTGAAGTTGCCGATGAGCTCCTTCTTCTTCGTGTCCACAGAGAGCACGGGATCACCACTCGCCCTGTGATCGGCAACCACTTGATTGATGTACCGAAACTGTGCGTCCCTGTCAGGATGGTCGCTTCCCGCGATGCTCTTCTGGTTCAGCTGAAGCGAGTAATCAAGATCTCGAAGCAGCCTGCACACCGTAGCGGCTGCGGCTGAGTGCCCCTGTTGCTTGAGCTCGGTTGCCAGGGTCCTTGTGGACTTGAGCGTCCACCTCAGGGAGGCCATGTTGTCACCGGCCGTCGAGTCAGAGAGAAGCCGTTCCAGGGCGGCCAGCAGCGCTGGGTCTTGGGACTCAACCGACTTGCGACCACCCCCTTCCTTGCGGACCCTGCCCCAAGCCGGGAGCTTCCTCCTACTCTTCAGCTCTCGCACACCCTCGCGTATTGTGGTTCGCGAGAGTCCCGTCGCACGGTGGACCCTTGCGACTCCTCCGCGTCCGAGCTCGAGAGCCTTCTGGCCAGCGTACCAGCGCTTCTGCGACTCGCTCAGCGAGGACAGGAGCTTCAGCCATGACGAATCAATGCCTACAGTACTCATCTTGACCGCTCAGCGAGCCCTCTTCCGCTCCTGAGCCCTCCAGGTCCCCTGGGCATTGTCGTCCAGACTTTCCTGGTCAGGAACATGTCGAAACCAATCCACCCGACCGGAGGTTGAGAGGTTTTCGGGCTCCGTACCAGCGATTTCAAGCCTCGGTGGTTGAGGAAAGTCGCTCCAGTCATGACGGACCGACGCCTGGGGATTGATGTAGAAAAACTACCACAACCGCGTCATAAGGACAAGTTATTTATGGACAGGCCCTTACCATGAAGAGTCCCGGAAACCGGCCGCTGTCGACCTCGTCGATGAGCTGCCTCAGCGAGTTGAGCCCCTTGTCCCGCACGTCGGTCCGGACGCGCTGGAGCGTCTCCACCTCGTCGAGCACCAGCAGATAGCCGCGGTGGCCAGAGTCCCGTAGCACGACCAGCAGCCCCTGGAGGAAGCTCAGCGCTCCGAAGTGGTCGATCTCGCCCTTGATCT
>JAZDLZ010000975.1:0-2365 GCA_043801535.1 Pseudomonadota bacterium | reverse complement strand
GCCCGCGAGCTCCTGCTGCGCCTGGTGACTGCCGAGGGCACTCGTCGAGTAGTGGCGGCGGCTACCGTTCTCGACGGTCTTGGACCTGGCGCTGCCGAGGTGCTCACCCGTCTGGTGCAGGCAAGGCTGGTAACGACCAGGCGTGGCGTTCGGCAAGGCGAGGGCGAGGCTGTTCTGGAGCTCGTGCACGAATCGCTGGTGCGGAGCTGGGGCAGATTGGCGCGGTGGCTCGAGGAGAGCCGGGAAGACGTGGCGTTCGTTGCCGAGATCACCCAGGCAGCGGAGCTCTGGGAAAAGCGCGGCCGCCGGCAAGAGGAGGTGTGGCAGGGGGAGGCGCTGCGCGAGGCGAGGAGCAAGATAGCGCGTCTCGGCGCGGCGGTGCCAGAGAAGGTCGCCGGTTTTCTGGCGGCTGCCGTTAGCAAGGAGCAGCGCGTCCAGCGCCGCAAGAAGACGATCCTTTCCCTGGTGATCGCCGCCCTCGCGGCTGTCGCGGTGGGCGCGATCCTGGTGGCGCGGATCACCGCGACGCAGAAGAGACGTGCCGAGCAGCGCGAAGCCGAGGCCCTGGTGCAGCGCGCCGAGGCCCTTCGCGAGGGCGCCAACGCTGCCCTGCACCGCGGCGACCTCCTCGAGGCCCGCGCCAAGTTGCGCGGCTCCCTCGAAACCAATGACTCGACCATGGGAAGGGTGTTGTGGGGCGAGCTCGAACAGCAGTCGCTGGTGTGGAGCAAGAAGCTGGGAGGCTGGGCCTGGGATGTCGCCTTCTTCCCTGATGGCAAGACTGTTGCGGGTGCATGCGTCGATGGCAAGGTCTACCTGCTCGACGCGGACACGACGGCGCTCCGTACGCTGCGTCCGCTCGTCGGTCCGCTGTGGTCGATTGCAGTGTCGCCACGCGGCGACTATCTGGCAGCCGGCAGCGAAGGCGGCCCTATTGCTCTCGTGAGCCTGGAAAACGGTAAGATCGCGGAGCTAGTCGGTCACAGCGCGGCAGTCTGGGGGTTGGCGTTCGATGCCACGGGAGAAAGACTCGCATCGGCCAGCAACGACACGACCGTGCGAGTCTGGGATGTTGGCAGTAACAGAGAACGGTTGCTGCTTCGTGGCCACGACAAGCCGGGGACGAGAGTCGCTTTCACTCGGGAAGGAGAACTGTTCTCTGCCGGCCGAGACGGCACTGTGCGGCAGTGGGATCTCCAGACTGGCGTTGGCCGGATTGTCTTGGAGGGAGTGGATTCGATCTATGGATTGGCAGTCGATCCCAGTGGCAGGCAGCTTGCAACGGGTGGCGCAGTCCGGACTATCCGCTTGTGGCAGGCCAATGGCGAGAAAGAGCTCGCGGCAAGAGAGCTCGCCGCCATGCGTGGCCATCGTGACTTGATAACTGGCATTGCCATCAGCACGGACGGCAGATTCCTGGCGTCCAGCAGCGTTGACAAGACGGTGCGATTCTGGGATCTGGCTTCGAGCTCCAGCCGTGTGCTCGGTCGCCATCAGGACCTCGCGACTGCTGTCGCCTTCAGTCCCGACGGGAGGCTGATTGCTTCGAGCAGCCACGATCAAACCCTGCGATTGTGGAACGTCGGCGTCGGATCGGGTATTGCCGAGAGCAGTGGTCATGCAGGCATCGTGTGGTCCCTCGATTTCTCGCCCGACGGCAGCTTCATCGCATCGGGCGCCGAGGACAAGATCGTGCGAGCTTGGGACACCCGTTCTGGCCGGCAACGAATGCTCTTTCTGGCTCACGAGAGCACGGTCCGAGGGGTGGCCGTTCACCCAGATGGCAGAGCTCTCGCTTCGACCAGTCTCGATCGTACCGTCAGGCTGTGGGACGCTTCCAGTGGCAGCGGCGAGGAGTTGGCACCGCGCCACCGTAGCAACGCCAGCGACGTCGCCTTCAGCTCGGACGGCAGGACGCTGGTGTCCATCGGAGCCGATCTCGAAGTGAGGTTGTGGGACACCGGGACTCGTTCTCTCGGCGAGCGGCTGCGACCGACCGCCGCTGCCAGCATCCTCAACAGCGTTGCCATTAGTCCCGATGGCAGCATGATCGCTGCCACCGCGTGGAACGGTTCGGTTTTCGTTTGGGACACCAAGACTCGCGCTCTCTGGGCCGAGCTTCGCGGTCATCGGGATCAGTCATGGGGCGTCTCCTTTTCTGGCGACGGAAAGACGCTCGTGTCCGGTGGCTATGATGGCACTGTGAGGCGCTGGGATCTGGCACGCCGAGTCGGCACCGTTCTTGGCAGACATGCTGGACCGGTAAGAAGACTGGCCATCAGTCCCGGCGACAAGCTGCTTGGGACGCCGAGCGACGATGGTACTGCCAGGCTGTGGGATCTCGCGACCGGCACGACGATCGCCG
>JAZDLZ010000967.1:0-4119 GCA_043801535.1 Pseudomonadota bacterium | reverse complement strand
GACATAGAGGTGGCAGCGGCAGCCCGGCACCTCGCAGTGACCTCTCCTCTGGCAGCAAGGTGTCGTCTCGTCTGGCAGCACCGGCGATCCGCCCACGTGGGCGGGCGCATTGACAATGCCACCACCATCAATGCTTCAGGTATAGCATGGTGTTTTTCGGCTCGCTGAATCGCTCCAGGACAGCGGCAACGAGACACGGGAGGCTCGGTGGTCGTCCTCCTTGGTTGCGCCGTCACGGAAGGCGAGATAGCGCGTCCTGCGCCGGGATGTGAGGGCGACCGACGATCGCGCCAAATGACGCTCCCGGAAAGCTGTCAACGGGAAAGTGAATGCATCGTGCCTTTTTCTCGACGAGTGGGCTCTTCGTTTTTCGAGCCGATCAGCGCTCTAACCAACCTCTACGACGCGGCGCCCTCTGCACGCCGTCCCGTCGTCACCCACGCACTTTCACACCTCGACGAGACGCAGCAGGATCTGTACGACCTGCTTCGCCTCGAGCGCTACCGCGCCAAGTAGCGTAGGTCATACCGGGCCCGAGCCGCCGCCAGCGACGGGAGGCCGCAGCATCCGCTGCGCCGATTGCGACGGCTCCTTGGTTGACAACGCTGGCGTGCGAGCATAGCGGCTGGAATGCGGACTTGAGCTCCGGCGGCCGGCCAGCATATAACCTGATCTGTAAACCCGGATACCATGAACACGCCCCCAGCCACACCGCCGGAAGACGCGGTCGCGTCAGAGAGCTTTTACACCGTTGCCGAAACCTCAGCCCTGCGTCTTTTACTTGACCGCGCCGACGAGCAGAAGAAGGTGATCGACGCGGAGCGCCCCCTGCGGGACGATATCTGGCAGTCAATCCAGCAGAACCTCCGTATCCAGTGGACATACGACTCGAATGCCATCGAGGGGAGTACGCTGAGCCGCGGAGAGACAGCTTTTTTCTTGCAGGAAGGGCTGACTGTCGAGGGGAAGCCATTGAAGGACTACCTCGACGCAAGGAACCATGCGGAGGCCATAGACGCCCTGCATGAGATTGTCGAGGACAGGCGCCCCATCAGCGAAGGACTTATCAGAGAGCTTAATGCGCTCCTTCTTTCCGGCGTGACCCATACGCAGGCCGTCAACGAATTCGGACAGAAAGTACGGAAACCGGCGTCGCCCGGCCAGTACAAGACAAGGCCGAATCACGTCCGCAAACTAGACGGTTCACTCCATTTCTACGCCGAACCCCTGCAGGTGCCCGGCGAGATGGAAAGGCTTGTGAAGTGGGTTGAAGTCAATATCAACACGCAGCACCCCGCTGTCACCGGAGCTGTGGCGCACTACAACATGGTCCGTATTCATCCATTCGACGACGGCAACGGCCGGGGCGCGCGCCTCCTGATGAACCTGATTTTGATGAAACGAGGCTACCCTCCCGCCATCGTGAGGATGGAACAGCGGCGCCGTTACTTGCAGACGCTTGACCAGGCGGACAAGGGCGACCTTGCGCCTTTCACAGAATTTATTGCGGAGTCGCTCATCGCGACGCAGGACAGAATTGTCGCTGATCTCGCCTGCCGTCCCTGAAGTCCTCTCTAACGGGCCCGATCACGTCGACGCCAACCAGTTCGGGTTCCGTCGGCAGAGGACGTGCGACGGCCGTGAACGGTTAGGAGGTTGGTCGACTTACCCCGAATCGGCGGCGAAGCTGTACTATGCTGCATTCCGCGATGGGCATTCTTGGGCTCATATCCAGATTGACGAACCGCCGATCCCGTGCTCTTCGACAAATCGAGGAGAGAGTTGCATGCTTTCGCGAAATCCTCAAAGCGAACAACTCTGCCCTCGGCACCATCGCTCGCATTCAGGAGTACCTCGACACTCAGCCGCAGCCGCAGCAGCCGCCGCCGCTAACCCATGGCGAGCTGCAGCGCCTCGCCGCCTCGGTTACTACCCAGACGTATCGCATGGTCATCAATCTGGAACGGCTGACCGGCGACCGTCACAAGACGCTCCGTGGCCGTCTCGACGCGATCAAGAGCGAGATCTCGCACCGAGTCGAGATCTCGTCCGGTGCTCGCCAACTCGTCGACATGGTCGTGCCGCTTGCCAGGGTAGGTGCGGCGCTGGCCGACATCGTTGGCCAGAAAAGCGCATTCTTGGGGGAAGCCAGGCGCATTCTCGGAGGCCATGTTCCCGATGGTTTCGCGATAACCGCCGAGGCCTACCGGGCGTTCCTGGCCTACAACAATCTGGGCAGTCGGCTTTCCGAGCTCTTGACCAGCACAGACCTGGCCGGCGTACCGATGCTCTTCCAACAGTGCAACCGGGCGATGGCGCTCATCGAGAATGCCGAAATCCCGCCCGAGCTCGGCGAAGCGATCAAGGCCGCTGCTGCAAACCTGCCGCACGATCTGCATCTCGCAGTGCGCTCTAGCGCCCTCCAGGAAGGCGGCGCCGAGCTGTCGTTTGCCGGTCAATACCGGTCGCTGCTCAATGTCACGCCCGCCGGCGTGGTCGACGCGTTCAAGCGAGTGATTGCCAGCAAGTATTCACCCGAAGCGGTGACCTACCGCCAGAGCCGTGGATTCGCCGATGGCGACATCGCCATGTGTTGCTGCGTGCTCACCATGGTCGATGCTGCTGCCGCCGGGGTGCTGTACAGCTCCTGCCGCTCCGACTCCGGTGCCAGAGTTGCACTGGTCCAGGCAGTGCGAGGACTCGGGCTCTCGGCGGTGGATGGATCCGCAGAACCTGATTCTTTTCTGGTCGACCCCGTCACCCAGACGGTCGTATCCAGCAAGCAGGGGCTACAGACGACGCTTCTCCAGCCAACGCCCGGCGAGGGCACAGTGCGGCTTCCGCTCGTCTCTCCGCCCGACGGCTCACTGGCGATCACCGGCGAGGAAGCGGTGGTGTTGGCGCAGCTCGCCTGGAAAATCCAGAGCGCGCTCGAGTCGCCAATCGACATGGAATGGGCAGTTGCACAAGACGGTACGCTCTACGTGCTCCAGGTCCGTCCCCAGCCCGAGCACGCCGAGGAGGCAACCAAGCCGAGCGGTCGAACGGTGCCTGGGTATCCAGTGCTCTTTTCTGGCGGCTGTCGTGCGAGCAGGGGCGCTGGCTGTGGCCTGGTGGCAAAGGTTCAGAGCGACCTCGACATCATTCGCTTCGAGCCAGGCCGCGTGCTCGTGGCACGAGACGCCAATCCTCGTCTGGCTGTCCTTCTGCCATCGGCAGCGGCGCTGGTCACCGACTACGGCGAGACGACTGGCCACCTGGCAACGGTGGCGAGGGAGCTGAAGAAGCCAGCCCTGCTAGCGACCCGTTCTGCCACCAGCCTGCTCGCCGACGGAGCTCTCGTCACCGTGGACGCCGACGGAGGCGTCATCTACGCTGGCCGCGTCGACAGTGTCCTTTCCCCCGAGACGAACGGTGAGCCGACCACGACGGTATCGCCCGCAAGTATCGACGGCGCAGTAGCCAAGACCGCGGCGTCATCGACAAATCCGCCGGCTTCGAGCCCTACGATCGAAGCGCTCCGTGCGATTGCAGGCACGATCGTCCCGTTGACCATCCCCGGCCGGCTCGCCAGCGGTTTTTCTCCAAGACAATGCCGGACGCTGCACGACGTGATCCGTTTCTGCCATCAACGAACCATCGAAGCGATGTTCGCCATCGGCGACCGGGCAACGCGGCATGCCGGCAACTTGCGCAAGCTCGTTTCCCCGGTCGCAATCGACTGCCGCCTGCTCGATCTTGGCGGCGGTCTCGTCCCGGACGCGGACGAATTCGAGGTGGGAATCGATCAGGTGGTCTGCGTTCCGATGCGGGCGCTCTGGAAAGGCATGACCGATCCTCGACTGGGAATGCGCGCTGTCCGCAAGGTGTCCGTCCAGGGATTCATGTCCTCGATCGCCAACTTCGGATTCGACGAGGATGCCCGAGTCCGTGGCCTTGGCGAGCCGTCCTATGCCTTCGTGACCGCCGAGTATCTGAGCCTCAACTCCCGGATAGGCTATCACTTCGCAACCATCGACGCTCGCATCGACGACAGCATCGATTCCAACTATGCAAGCTTCCGCTTCGTCGGCGGCTCGACCGGAGTGGAGCAGCGCAGCAGAAGAGCGATTCTCATCG
>JAZDLZ010000958.1:0-2679 GCA_043801535.1 Pseudomonadota bacterium | reverse complement strand
CCGTCGACGTGGAGCCGTGGCCAATCAAGGCCGGCGACTACAGTGCCGAAGTCACCAAGGTCACCGCGGCGATATCCGGCCAGTCAGTGCCGCTAGTCGCGGTCAGTGACACGCGCTACGAAGCAGTCGTCCGCACCGATGATCCCAAGCTGTTCGTGCCCCCGCTCAACGGAGAGCACACTCTGCGGATCGACGCAGTCAACAAGAGAATGCTCGAACCAGGCAATCCGGCGGCCGGCCTCGTGACCAGAACGAAGCGATCTGTCTTCGTGGTCGACAACACCGGTCCAACAGTGCGGATCGACTCGCCACTGGTGGGCGAGCTGGTGGGCGGGGTTCTGACTATCCAGGCAACCATCACCGACGAACACGGCGTGAACAACAACTCGGTCCTTGCCGCGCTCGGCTTGGGAGCTCTTACTCTGGTCGAGTTCCCACTGCCGGTCACGACCGACGCTACGATTTTCACTGGCAGGTACGACTTGTTGGAGCTGCGCGCCAAGGTCGAAGAGGAGTATCCCGAGATCCAGCTCGTGTTCCCTACTCTGAGCGTGCGCGCGACCGACATGCCGGGGAACGAAACCATCATCGGACAAGAGATCGTTCTCGACTACACCCCGCCAAAGCTCGATCTCGACCCGCCAACCGTTCGACTCGCTCGCGAGTCTAGCGGTTCCCTCGAGTGCTCCCAGCCGTTCGATCCGCTTGGCTCTGACGCTGTCAACAACTGCCAAACCATTGCTCAGCTCAGTGAGCTCCGGGCGCGTGTCCAGGACCGCTCCAACTCGGGAACTACGACCTCGAAGATCTGGATCCCGATGGCAGGCATGAACAGCGATAGCGTTCAGCTCTTCATTCTCGGCGGCCTTTCTGATCGCTCTGGCGCAGTGGTTGCCGACGGCCGGCCATCCGGCGACGCGGTGCTGGTGGATACCAACAACGACGGCCGTTGTGACGAAGTCAACCCGCTGCTGATTCCGGCGCCGGTACCCAAGCACCTCGACGAAGTCCTGGTAATCAACCTTAGCCCCAAAAAGGCCGAAGGAAAGGCCTGGTTCACCTGTGAACAGGGAAACGACCCCTTGCTGCAGAAGGATTTCCCCAAACCGTCTTTCTGCGGATCCCCTCTGCCCGAATCTCCGCCCGACCCGATATGCCGGAGAGCGTCGCCGCTCACAATCGCGCTCGCCCATCCTGGCAGTGGCGAGGACGCCATCTACATGATTCCTCCCATCGACGACAGTCTCTGCATGGGCTTGCCATTCGACTCGGTTGCCAACCACATTCCCGATGGGTGGGCATGTATCGTGGCTCGCGGCAAAGACATGCTCGGCAATGTCGGCGTTTCGCCGCCAATGCGCGTCTGCATCGACCACGATCTGAACATGTCTCATGGTTGCGCGCCGGCCGGGCAGCTTTCGATTCCCCCTGCCGAGATCGACTGCATGGGCACCTACAAGAAAATCATGTCGACCGACGCTGGCATGAGCGAAGTCACCGACTTCCACACGCCTTGCACCGTCACACCGGAATTCGCAGGCGAAAAAATGTTCGGCTGCGACGACTTCAGCAGGACGCCGCGATACGACCCGCAGCGAGTGCCTCCGACGAGCGACCAAATGTTCGAAACCTACTACTACTATCCAATATACGAGACTATCCTTCCCGAAAGATAGCCCTTCAGCCCACATCCCTCATCGCGAGAGAACAGGGAGCCATCTCGGTATTCGGCCGACGCCCGGTGCTCTAGAGCACCGATCAGTGCTCTAGCCAATAGGACCAGCAGGATCGTGAAGGGCTACCGCATCAAGTGGCTCACCCAAGAGCAGAGCTCTTGCCGCGCCTACCAGATAGATCGATCCATAGACGACCACAGTCCCTTCCGGCCCCGCTTCTTCTTGGGCCAACCGGACTGCCTCGAGCGGATCGGGCTCCACGATGATCCGCCGCGGTTGCGCTGGGTCAGGCAGGATGCTGGCAATCCTGGCGAGCTCGCCCGCGGCGAGCGCCCGCGGCGACGGAGCCTGACTTGCCACCAAGACGTGGGCGAGACGGGCCACTGGCCCAAGCACTTCTCCACAATCCTTGTCTGCCGAAACCCCGACGACAACCACGAGGGGACGCCCTGGTGCCGCTGTCTTGACCAACTCGGCGGCGAGAGCACGCGCTCCATCTGGATTGTGACCAGCGTCCAGCCACACTGGCGGCGTTCCAGGAATTTTCTCTAGTCTTCCTGGCCAGCTCACGCTAGCCAGTGCCTGGCGGCGAAGGTCCGAGCCCACCGAGAGCCTGCCCGCAGTTGCCTGTTCGAGCGCATCCAGCGCTGCGAGCGCACAGGCGGCATTCCGGCGCTGATGGCCGCCCCGCAGGGCGACCGGCCACTCTGGCGGTGGTTCCGCCGGGGTATCGATCCCCACCCGGAAAACAGGACAAGCGAGCCGCAGTTGTGCCTGCTCGGCCAAGAACGGGATTGCGACCGCTTCTCCGCTGCTGCCAACTACTGCTGCTCGGCCTGGCTTGAAGATCGCCGCCTTCTCCCTGGCAATGCCCAGAATGTCCGTGCCCAGAATCGCTTCGTGATCCAGCGCCACTCCAGTGACCACCGCAACGGCGGGATCGACCACGTTGGTGGCGTCGAGCCGACCACCCAGACCAACTTCGAGCACTACTACTTCAGTG
>JAZDLZ010000894.1:0-4659 GCA_043801535.1 Pseudomonadota bacterium | reverse complement strand
GCCCGCGCGGTGGCAAGGGCTGCGGGGTGTGCGGGGATCTGACGAGGGCGTTTGCTCTCTGCGAGGAGACCGCCTCGCGTGGCAGCAAGGACACCGTCCGGATGCGACAGGCGGGCGCGTCACCGGTCTTCTGGCTGCGCGTCCGCCAGGAGCACTTGGCGCGAGGGATCCGGGAGCTACTGCGGCGGCTTCCGCGCGGTGTTCCCGTGGTGTGCGAGTCGAACGCCGCCCGCCGGGAAATCGAGCCTGGGGTATTCCTCGTGCTGCGCAAGGCGGGCTCGCTGGTGGCCAAGCCCTCCTGCGCCGAGGTGCTTGCTCGGGCCGACTGCGTGGTGGACTTTCACGGTAGGACCTGGTCCTTGCCACCCGCGGCGCTCGAGCTCGCGGCGAGACGCTGGCGGATCCGGGAGACGAGCGCCGTGAATCCGGCTGGTGGCTAGCGCACGATGCGCATGACCCATTGGCCGATATGGTTGCCGCTGCCTGGATCTTGGAACGGCAGCCAGAATGGTGGATAGCTCGGGTCCTCGCCGGCAGCAGCGCGATCGGGATCGAACGCAGTCATCCAGATCTGCGACGGAGTGCTGTTGCCGGTACGGAGCCCGTAGCGCCGCCTGCTCGAGAAGGTGAACCACATGATTCTCCCTCCTCGGTATGCTTGTTCGTTGGCCCATTTTGGCCAGGAGTCGCCAGAAGCGGTGGCGTTGGTGAGGCGAAGTGGGTTTCCTCCGTTGACCGATACGGTCCACAGCTCGGCGTCGGGGGCATCGTAGGAGTCTTCGTTTTTGGGCGAGCGGTTGAACAGCACCCATGCCGAATCGGGCGAGAACGACGGATAATAGTTGTTTTCCCCGTGGCGAGCCGGCACTAGCACAGTCGGCTCTTTGTTCTTCCAGGCTTGTCCGTCGAAGTCGATTGTCTCGAGCCAGCCACCGTTGAGCTGGATCGAGCCGCAGCTCGTCCCAGCAGAGCAGCGAAGGTTGTCTCCCTTGACGTAGACCAGTTTGTTACCGTCGGGTGACCAGTCGGGCATGGTTGCTTCCGTCACGAGGTTGTTCTTGCGCACGCTGCCGGTGGTCGCGTCTCTGAGGACGATCGTGTAGCCGTTGGAGGTCATGATCTGTTTGGCGTCGGGAGAGAACGAGAAGAAGTTGGATCCGCCGCCGAGCTCGTCCCCTTGTTCGTACAGGAACGACGGAGTGCTGCGTACCTCGTACACCTTGTAGATGGAAGGGAAGGGATACTCGAGACCGATGGCTATGCGTTCGCCGTTGCGCGAAAGCACGTGGCAGCCAATACAGGTCTGCGACGGAGTCTTGTCGCCGTCGTCGGGACCGAGGTCGGTTAGATCGTTGATCCGCTTGCGGTCGAGATAGGTTTCCGCGGTCTGCTCGCGACTCCCGAACTCGTAGCGCATGACGGTGGATCCGCCGGCGTTCCAGTAGTAGATGCCACCGTCGATCGCCTCCTCGGCGAGGCTCAGAGCTCTTGGCTCGGAGACACCAACTCGTCCGTCGGCGGTATCGACCCCCCGGAGGACGTAGGTGATGGGAGCCTGTCCCGGTTCTCCTTGGGCAAGGAGGTCCCAGAGCTTCTTGTCGAGCAGATAGGCGCAGCCTTCGCCGGGAAACTTGAGCGCAGTACAGCCAAAGTAGGCTTTGAGCTCTACCATCGTGCCAGTCATGGCGATCTCGAACAGGTTGTTGCTGCCGCCGGGCTTGAAGTGAATCTCGAGCAGGTTGAGGTTCGGCGGCACCAGCACGCCATCGGGTGGATAGGCGATGACTGGATTGACGGACGGATCGGGTTTGCCAGCGAATCTCTGCGGCGCGTCTTTGTCCGCGCCCGTGCCGATGACAACGACGCCAGTGAGCCGCACGGTGAGACTGGTGTCAGCGTACGGTCCCTGATCGTGGACGGCGCGCACAGTAGTGCGACCGGCGCGGTTGGCATTGGCCTGGAAGTGATTGCCCGAAAAGGAGCCAAGCGAAGTATCGAAGACCGTGAATACCACTTCGGTGGTGACGTCTTCCATCTTGCCGTCTGGCCAGTGCAGGGAAGCGGAGTAGTCGATGCTGGCCGGCGTCTCTGGCGTGGTATTGACCACGGTTTCGGACGGCTGGATTCGGAGCACGACCTCGGTTAGTGGGCCATCTGGCTCGGCGGCATCGATCTGGACCGGCGTGGGCGAGGCGTCGGGCTGGTCGAGAGTATTCGGACCACAGCTGGCCATCGCCACAGCAGCAGTCAGCGCCACGACCAGTCTTGGGTCGGTTCCCCAGAAGGGAGTATTCAAGTGGGACTCTAGGTGCATAGTGAGCAGTATGACCCATTTGAGGTGCCAGGAGGAGGGGGAAAAAAACAGGGAGTGTCCCGGAGAGTCGACGGCGATTGATCGATCGACGGTGGCCAACCGATTGATTTGATCCGGGATTCCGGCCGCCTATTCGGGTGTGAGCCGTACCGGGGGGGGCTGTTCCAGTTCCTGGTTCCTTGTCTCTAGTTCCTTGTTTTCTTCGTCGTCGGAATTGAACAAGGAACTAGGAACAAAGGACAGGGGACCGAGAACGGCTAGCCCGTTGACCGATCGGGACACACCCAAAAAATCAACGACCCGCAGGAAGGCTAAGGACTGAGAGGCCGGCGACGCTGCGTCGCTCGTCGGTATACCGCCAACGGTCATGATGTGAGGCGACGGCTCCTATCGCGATGCTTTCCACCCTGCCCAGAGCTGAGCTCTCAGGGTCGTGGCAGTTTCTTCCCCGGCAGCTCCGATAACGAGGACGAGCCGGTTTCCTTTGCGCTCGACGAACGAAACGTCCTTCGTCGAGTCCGAGCACATCAGGAGCACCGACGGTGCGGCTGGGCCCACGCACTGGTCGTCGCCAGTCAGCTTGGCGAGCATTTCCGCTGTTGCCTCGAAAGCCTCGACCGCCTCGCCTTCGGCGTCCCACACCGACTGGCTCACGACAACGAGATCGGCGACGCCAGCGTGGTTGGCGGGGGCGTAGGCAACGAGGCAATCGCCACCCCAGCCCGCCGCAGCCTGGTCGGCTCTCTCCTTGCTCAGACCGTGCTGCAGCAGCAGTTTCCCCCAGCCGAATTCCCCGACGACGTTGCGATAGACAGTACGCCAGCGGTTCAGGGCCGCGATGGTGGCCGGGCGGACGGAGACCGGTTTCTCGGCGGCGAGATACTTCTGCGGGTGAATGACCTGTTCGGTCGACAGGGGCGGCTCGCGAAAGAGCTTGTCTACCTCGGACCAGGGGTGGCGCGTTCGCAGGCTGGCCACCAGACCGAGGCCGGCGAGATAGGGGAATAGCATCGATTCGCGAATGAAGAGCGGAACCTTGGCCAGATCGCCGCTCATCATTTGCGCAATCACCGGCTCGCGAAAACTGTCCAGGATTGCCGGATTGCTCCAAGACAAGGGTTCACCAATCCCCATTTCCATCTGGAGGAACTCCATCATCAGCACTGTACCGTCTCCCTCGACAACGGCTTGCCGAGCGAGTTGCTGATCGGAGTTGTCCTTGCTGGACTGCATGTACTTGATGAGATCGAAGGACTGGTCTTGCAGTGCGTGATCGATTTCGTGAGCCACGACCACGCGCTGCATGAGGCCGGCGAGCATCCCATCCAGGCCCCCACCCGCATCGTCGCTGTCACCGATCCAGTCGGCAAGGTATAGCTCTTTGGCCTTGGGATCGTAAAACCCGGCGAGCTGGGAAGTGAGGAGGTCGATTATCAGTCGCTTGTAGTCCTCGTCGACCGGCAGCAGGCCCAGGCGTTTGTAGGTTTGCTCTTCGCCAAGGAGCTCGCTGGGGCTGTACTCTTCGTCGAGACGGGCGAGGATCCTTTGGGTGATCGCTTCGCGAGACATGAGCCCACGGGCGATTGGTTTCAAGATCGGCAGGCCGCGCAGCTTGGAGACCCTGATGGCGATGTCGTCGGTTTCCTTGAGGAGATCGAACAAAGGCTTGCTGCCGTTGGGTTGAGCGCCCCTGACCCTGCCCCTGGCCTTGTCTGTGTCTGTGCTCGAGCCCTTTTTTCCGTCACCAGCGAACGTGACGGACGACACGAGAGCGACGAACACGACGGCCAGAGCACCGATCGATTTGCCGGACCGAGGCAGACGAAGCCGCCGGGGGCGTAGCCGCAAGGAGCGAGGAGGGCGCATACTCTCGGTATGTAGCGGGGGGGCCCCGTCGAGGTCCCCTCGATGGGGGGGCGGCGAGGGCTCGCAGCCGCCCTTCTGCCGACGAGCGACGCAGCGGATGCGTCCCCGCCGCGAGTCTGCCGATGGGAGGCAAACCGTTCGGTGCTCTAGGGGAGTGGCGAAACGGCGAAGAGAGACGAGAGGCATAAACGGAGAGTCTACAGGTGTTTCAGGATACCGGCAAAGACGCCAGACCGCGGACCGCGACCCTGTTTTGCTCGTTGCCAACGCCCGAGAGGCGGAGTAATTGAAGAGCACGTGACACTGGCTGCGGAAGTGGACTCGCTAAAGCACACGAAGTCATCGGCTGTTCGTGGCCTGGACGAGCTGGCGGCACTGGTCCGCGACAATACGCCAAGGGTCGTTCTCCACGGTTGCGAAGGAGCGTTCGTCTCTCTTGTCGTGGCTCGGGTAGCAGCCGAGCTACCGAGGAACAGCCG
>JAZDLZ010000878.1:0-14549 GCA_043801535.1 Pseudomonadota bacterium | reverse complement strand
CGCCCCTTTCTTGGCTACCTGGCAGCCAAGCACCGACTTCCCATACAAGAGATCCGGAGCTCGGTGTCGCTGCGGCAGAAGCTCCTGGTCTCCTTTGGCGGGCTGGTGCTCTTTGCCTGCGGACTATCCCTCCTCCTGGGTTTTGTCCAGTACAAGAAGCTGGCGACCGGATTCGTCCGAGCTCAAGCTCAACTCAAGCTCGCCTGGGTACTATCCGAAGTCCAGGGAGGAGTAGGACACGCGACCGACCAGTCTCCGGAAACCGTGTGGCGGGTGCTCAAGGACGCCGGAATCGGCTCCACTGCCGACGAGGCAATCTACGCCTTCATTCCCACCGGTCCTGCCGAAAAAGCCCGAATCGCTGCCGGGGGAACGGCGCCGGCGCCACGCCTTCCCTGGTACACCCTGGCTCGCCTCCGCTCTCAGGAGCGCGGCAAGCTCGAGGTCAGATCGCTCGGTCTTTCTGGCTACCAGCAACCTCTCGTCGTCGAAGGGAGCGGCGGCGTGAACCGCAGACTGGGCTCGGTCGCCGTGCTATACCCAGGGTGGCGCGGGCGAGGTCCTGGCATGGAACGACCGCTCAAAGAGCTGGTCTTCTTCTTCCTCGTCCTGTTCGGAGCGTGCACTGGCATAGTCATTCTGACCGTCGGCGAATTCACCAGCCCGATCAGGCGGCTCGTGGAGAGAGCCGACGACATGGCAAGAGGCGAGCTGTCTCGTCCCGTCCACTTTGCCGGCGAAAGCGACGAGGTTGGCCGGCTGACCTTCGCCATCGAAGACATGCGTCGAGCACTGCGCGACAAGCTGCGCTCGACCGAAGAGATCAACCTCGACCTGGAGCGTGAGGTGCAGCGCCGTACCGCCGATCTTGCCAAGAAGAACCGCGAGCTGGCCGACGCCCTCGACAAGTTGAAGCGCGCGCAGTCGGAGCTGGTCCGCTCCGAAAAGATGGCGTCGATCGGTCAGCTCGTCGCTGGCATCGCCCACGAAATCAACAATCCCGTCAACGCCGTCGTCAATACGGTCGGACCGCTGAGCGTGGCGATCGAGGAGATTGCCGCGGCTGGCTCGGCCGAAGCCGCCCGGATCTCCGCCGACGTCTCTGCCGACATTCGCGACATGGTGAGAGTCATTCAGAGCGGCGCGAAGAGGACCAAGGACATCGTCCAGGCTCTCCACAACTACTCGAGAACCGACGACGAGCAACTGGTCGAATTCGACCTCAATCGCGGGTTGGACGATTCCCTCGAGCTCTTGCGCCACCAGCTCAAAAAGTCGATCGCGGTGGAGCGGCGCTACGGCGAGGTCGGCAGAATCAAAGGTCATGCCGGTCAGCTGAACCAGGTATTCATGAACCTCCTCACCAATGCCGCCCAGGAGCTCGCCGGCCGCGAAGGAGCGCGTATCGTAATCCGCACCGAGCGAGCCGGCAGCAAGGTGATGATCCAGATCGCCGACAACGGCCGAGGCATCCCGCCGGAGGTGCTGCCGCGGATTTTCGACCCGTTCTTCACTACCAAGGAGGTTGGCCAAGGTTCCGGTCTCGGGTTATCTATTGTCCACGGCATTGTCGAACGGCACGGAGGCACCATCGAGGTCGAAAGCGAGACCGGCAAAGGCACCACCTTCACCGTTGCTCTCCCGATTGCGCGTTTGCCAATTTGACAACCAAGGAACAAACAGATTGACGGATTGACAAAGAGCGACTAGGGTCAAGGCCAACCTGGTCGCTCCAGTTTTCGGCGTAACCAGCTGATCTTTCAGGAAGCGAGCCAGACACGAACCCATCAGGTGACGGACAGGTGATGGGCATGCGGCTTGCTAGCACTTCCAGCGAGACTACCCACGGCTGCGCTCATGGACTCCGGATTCAACGACACCAAAACCGCCGCCACGAACGTCGCAGCGAACGAAGGACTCGCTGCCGGGGCGGCAGTGCTGATCGTCGACGACGAAGCCGGTATTCTCGAATCGCTCGGCAAGGTCTTCGAGCGCGAGGCGATTCCGGTTCTGACCGCCGCCCGAGGAGCGGAGGCGCTCGAGCTCCTTCGCCGACACCAGATAGCCGTGCTGCTGTGCGATCTGATGATGCCCGGCATGAGCGGCATGGATCTCCTGCGCAGCGCCAAGGCAGTATCGCCGGAGACCGAAGTAGTCCTGATGACCGCCTACGGCACCATCGAAAACGCCGTGACCGCAATGAAGGAGGGAGCGTACGATTTCGTCACCAAACCGCTCAAACGCGCTCACGTGGTGCGCATCGTCCGCAACGCGCTGGAGAAGCACTCGCTGCTCCTGGAGAATCGAATCCTGCGAGCCCAGCTTCAGGAGAAACGCCGCCGTGCTCTCATCGGCAGCGCTCCGGCATGGCGCAGGATCATGGAAACGATCGCTCAAGCTGCGCCCAGTGCTGCCACCGTTCTGCTCCTCGGCGAGAGCGGAACCGGCAAGGAGCTCCTGGCCCGGCGCCTGCACGAAGGATCGCCCCGCGCCAGCAAGCCGTTCGTCACGGTGAACTGCGCGGCAATCCCCGAATCGCTCCTCGAAGCCGAGCTCTTTGGCTACGAACGCGGTGCGTTCACCGGCGCTACTGCCCGACGCCAGGGTCGATTCGAGTCGGCCAATGGCGGAACTCTGTTTCTCGACGAAATCGGCGAGATCCCACTGCAGATCCAGGTCAAGCTGCTGCGGGTGTTGCAGGAGGGCGAAGTGGAGCGGCTTGGCGCTGGAGGAAAACCGACGCCGATCGACATCAGACTGGTCGCTGCCACCAATCAGGATCTGGCGCGGCGAGTGCGCGAAGGCGCCTTCCGCGACGATCTCTACTACCGACTGAAAGTCATCAGCATTGCGGTGCCGCCGCTCCGGGAACGACGCGAGGACGTCCCTCTGCTTGTCGAGCACTTCACTCAGGTCTATCGCGGCAAGAACGTCAAACAGATCCTTGGTTGCTCCCGGCGTGCGCTCGACTGCCTGTGCCGCTACTCGTTTCCGGGGAACGTCCGGGAGCTAGAGAACCTCATCGAGCGCGCGGTGGTCCTTGCCCGCACGAACATCCTGTCGGAAGAGGATTTTCCCGACGAGATTCGTAACGACGACAAGGAGGGCGCGGCAACGGCAGCGAATCGGGCGCGCGCGCTCACCTTTGCGATCGGTACCCCTCTTCACGACGTCGAGCGGCAGATGATCCAGGAAACGCTGCGGCACACCAGGGGCGACAAGCGCGTGGCTGCCCAGCTCCTGGGAATCGCAACCCGAACGATCTACCGCAAGCTCGACGAAGAGGCGAGCCCGAGCGCAAGTCCGACCTCGAGCCCGGGCTCGCCAGGCTCGCCGGGTTCGACTGATTCGGCGACCGGCGCGGAGACAACGAGCGAAGGCACCTTGGATAGCGAAGACCTGGATCAACATCCTGAGGAACGCGTGGGATGGAGCTCTACCTAAAGAAATACTTCTGGGCAGTCAACGCCCTCGTTATCGTCATCTGCGCCACCCTGGCCGCAAAAGGCTTCAACCATCTTGTCGAGGCCAAATACTTGCTGGGCAGCGCTACTCCCGCAGCTCCTCGCCAAGCGCGGACACCCAAGCGCCCCGCGGAAAAACCACGAGCCACCGCCAGCAAGGATGCGACCACGGTAGCGACCAGGAACATCTTCTGCTCGACGTGCGTGGCCGACGGTAGCTCGCCGGCGTTGGCGAGCACCCTCGAACCCTCCGATCCCAGTCGTCCTCCCGCCACCTCGCTACCTCTCGCTCTGCTGGCAACCAGCGTTGCCAGGGGCGGGCGGTTCGCGGCGGCAACTGTTGCCAATACCAGCTCGAGCCGCTCGGGATCCTACTGGCTGAACGAGACCATTCCCGATGCTGGGCAGATTGTGCGGATCGAGCCACGGTTCGTCGACTTCTTCAACCTCTCCGCCAATCGGGTCGAACGTCTCGATCTATTGGGAGCTGCCGCTCCGGTGGCGACCGCCGCTGCCGCGCCTCCGAGCGGCGCCACGCCGGCGCGCTCCGGGACGGGCGGCGAAACCGAGCTGACTGCCGCAATCGACCAAGGCGTAAAAAAGATCGACGACACCCACTGGGAAGTCGAACGAGGCCTGGTCGATCGCCTACTCACCGATCCCAATATCATCAGTCGCTCTGCGCGCGTCGTGCCGTCTATCCAGAACAACAAGGCCAATGGTTTCAAGCTCTATGCCATCCGCCCCAACACGATCTACGCCAAGATCGGTCTCCAGAACGGCGACACGATCCATTCGATCAATGGATTCGAAATGTCGAGCGCTGACAAGGCGCTCGAGGTCTACACCAAGGTCAAGCTAGCAACCAGTCTCTCCGTTCAGGTTACGCGGCGCGGCAAGCCGCTCACGCTGGAGTACAGCATCAAATGAGCACTCCGCAACCACTGAATGTCCCACCGAGGAACCCCCCCCGTGGTGGTCCCGCCAGGCACGAGCCCGCTCTTCCCGTGGCCATCGCAATAGCCATGGCTATTGCCGCCACTGGCGCAGACAGCGCTGCTCAGGCAAAAGAAGCCGTGCCCGCCGGCAAGCGTCCTCCCATAAACGCACCGTCGCCGCTGGCTCCCCATATGCCCGCGCCGGTACCGCCCAACCTGGCGACTCCCAGGATGCCGACCCCCCCGCTGAGAACGCTTCCCGGCCGAACCATGCCTCCTTCGCCGACGCCGGCGGCATTGTCGCCACCGCCGACAGTGCCGGCGCCGCTGGCAGCCAGACCCTCGGCACGGACGCCGGCTGGGCAACCCAAACCAGCAACGACCGGCACCAAACCACCAGCGCCGTCAGCGCCGTCAGCATCCTCGCCGTCGTCGCCATCCTCGCCCGACGATGAGGCGGACAACGACCTGTATCGGTGCAAGAAGTACCCTGCCAGCGCCAGGATCAAGGTAACCCTCAAGCCGGAGACCGAGCTCAAGGATCTGGTCACTTGGGTAATGGGGTTCACCTGCCGGAATTTCATCTACGGGTCGGGCATCGCTGGACGCGCCGCCCGCGTCACCATTATCGCTCCGTCGGAGATGTCGCCGCAGGATGCGTATCGGCTGTTCCTGGTGGCTCTCCAGACCATGAACCTGACCGTGGTTCCCAAAGGGAAGACCATGGAGATCATCGAGTCGCCGAGAGCCCGGGAATCGCCCATCCCGATATACGACAGCCCGGGCGATGCTCCTGCTTCCGATCAGATCGTCCGTGCCATCATCCGGCCGGAGCACGTCTCGGTCGACGATCTGAATCAAGTATTGGCGGCGCTCAAGTCGAAAGACGGCACGGTGACTCCGCTCCCCAACTCCGGGATCGTGCTGGTGACCGATACCGGCAACTCCCTCGATCAGATCGTCGAGGTGATCCGGGAGATCGATCAGCCGGCGAGCGGCGAAAAAATCTTCATCATCCGCCTCCAGAATGCCGACGCCGTAGAGCTTGCCCAAAAGCTCTCGGAGATCTTCGGCGGCACTGGCAGCTCTGGTGGTAAATCGCCGACCGCCACCACTGCCAAGCCGCGGCCGCGCACCTCCAAGGCGTCGCCGGCCGGTGGCGGGCAAGAGACGACGTTGGAGACCAGCGCTCCTTCGAAAATGCTGGCCTACGAGAGGACGAACTCGATCATCGTGATTGCTTCCGAGCGTGCCTACGGCCGCATCCTCGCTCTCGTCAAGCGACTCGACGTGCCGATAGAGGGCGGAGAGGGCGTCATCCACGTGTACCCTCTGGAGAACGCCGACTCGGAAGAGCTGGCCGGCACGCTGAGCGCGCTCATCAGCGGCCAGTCCGGCGCCCGTCCGACTACCCGCAGCGGTGGAAAAGCGAAAACCGCCCCTGCCAGCGGAACCGGCAACACCGGCACCGGCGCCGCCTTCGAGGGCACAGTGAGGGTTACCAACGACAAGACCACCAACTCCCTGGTCATCGTCTCCTCGGTCAAGGACTACGTGTCCCTGCGCGAGGTGATCCGCAAGCTCGACGTGCCGCGGCGCCAGGTATTCGTCGAAGCCACCATTCTCGAGGTCACCCTCAGCAAGAGCAGGGACATTGGCACTGCCTTCCACGGCGGCAAGGCGATCGAAGGCGGCATCTTCGACGATGCGACCCTTATCGGTGGCGCGGCGCACGGAACGCTGAGCTCGTTGAACGTGGGCAGCCTCGCCTCACTCTCCGGCCTTGCCGGTGCACTGGTCGGTCCGACGCTCGAAGGCGCCGAGAACGGTCTCGGCATCAGCATCCCTTCGTACGGCGTCATGTTCCAGCTCCTGCAGAACAACAGCGATGTCAACGTGCTCTCGTCCCCACACATCCTCACCAGCGACAACGAGGCGGCCGAGATCACCGTCGGCACCAATATTCCCTACAAGTCGCAGATCTCGCCGCTCGGCTCCCTGCCGTCGATGGGGAACCAACAGACCGGTCTTTCTTTCAGCAGCTTTCTCGGCCAGTCGATCTCTCGCGAAGACCTGGCTCTCAAGCTCAAGCTCACCCCGCACGTCAACGAATCGGACTTTGTCCGCCTCGAGCTCGAACAGGAAATCAAGGACATCGGCGACAAGGATTTCGAAGGATTGGGTCCGACCTGGACCACTCGAACAGTGAAGACCATGGTCGTCGTCAAAGACCAACAGCCGGTGGTGATCGGCGGACTGGTGTCCGACCGAATCCTCGAGAGCGAGAAGAAGGTTCCGCTCCTCGGCGACATTCCGATCATCGGCTACCTGTTCAAGTCGGTGAGCAGGACCAAGCAGAAGGCCAACCTGCTCGTCTTCCTCACGCCCTACATCATTCACAGCCAGGCAGACCTCCGGCGGATCTACGAAAGGAAGATCGAAGATCGACGGGAGTTCATCGAGACGTTCACGACCTTCCACGACTACTCCGTCGAAGTCGACGTCGACTACGGCAAGAAGCGAGGGTTGATCGAGGAGATCAACAAGGCTGTGCGTACCGCCGAGGAAGACGAACGCCTGCTTCGCGAATCGCAGGAGGCGGCAAGTCGGCAGGAAGACGAAGGGCCGGTGGAAATGCCCACCGAGCTGCTGCCGCGAGAGCAAAACAGCGACGGCGGCGGCGAGTCACCGTTCGTTACCGAGCCGGCGCCCGGACCGCCGTACCAGACGCCGGTGCTGAAGTAGGGGGAGGGCTCGTGACCATTACCAATCCGCAGCAAAAGGACAGGTTTCTCGGGTCGATCCTCCTGCGCGAGGGCTGCCTCAGACCGGAGCAGCTCGAATCCGCGCTCGAACGGCAGCGTACCGAGGGAGGGATGATCGGCGAGGTCCTGTTGCGGCAGAAGATGGTCTCCGAGGAGGATCTACTCCGCGCGCTCGGACTGCAGATGGACATCCCCTACGCGAAGGAGTTGCCGAAGGCCGAGGACGTCGACCACGCTCTCGTCGGACTGCTGCCGATCAACTTCGCCAAGCAGCACCGGATCCTGCCGCTCTGGAAGGATGGCGACGACCGGGTGTTGACGGCGATCGCCGACCCGCTCGCGGTCCACGCCCTCGATGATCTTCGCCTGCTGGTCAAGCTCGAGCCAACTCCGGTGCTGGCGTCGCCGACGAGGATTCTCGAGCTGATCAACAAGGTCTACGCCCGGCTGCGCATCGGGGTCGAGCTCGCCGAGGATCGCGAGGGCGACGAATTCGGCGACGCCGAAGAGCTGGTCGACATCCTCGATTTGACGGACGAGGCGCCGATCATTCGCTGGGTCAACTCGCTCATCTTTCAGGCCGTCAAGGAACGAGCCTCGGACATCCACATCGAGCCCGGCGAGAAAGACATCGTCGTGCGCTATCGAATCGACGGTGTGCTGCGCGAAGCCAAGCGTGCCAACCGGCAGTACATCCAGTCGATTCTGTCCCGTATCAAGATCATGGCCGGGCTCAACATCGCCGAAAAGCGCCTGCCCCAGGACGGGCGCATCCGCCGCAGAATCGCCGGCCGCGACATCGACATGCGCGTTGCCACCGTGCCGACTGCTACTGGCGAGCGCGTGACCATTCGTTTGCTCGACCGCTCGTCCGTGCTTCTCGGGCTGGCCGACATTGGCTTCGCCGCCGACCATCTCGATCATCTCGAATCGTTGATCACCAGGCCACACGGCATTCTCCTGGTTACCGGACCTACTGGCTCGGGCAAAACCACGACGCTCTACGCCTGCCTGTCGCGCATCAACTCGCCCGATCTCAACATCCTCACCATCGAGGATCCGGTCGAGTACCAGCTCGAGGGAATCTCGCAGACGCAGGTCAATCCAAAAATCGAGCTCACCTTTGCCACCGGCTTGCGCTCGTTCCTCCGGCACGATCCGGACGTCATCATGGTCGGCGAGATCCGCGACCTGGAAACCGCCGAGATTGCCGTCCAGGCGTCGCTCACCGGACACCTGGTGCTCTCGACGATTCACACCAACGACGCCGCCGGAGCCATGACCCGTCTGGTGGACATGGGCGTCGAACCCTTCCTGGTGACCTCGTCGCTCGTCGGGATTCTTGCCCAACGGCTGGTACGAGTGATCTGTCCCGACTGTCGCCAGCTCGATTCGCCCAAGCCCGAGGAAATCACCGGGCTGGGCATCGACTACGACCGGTTCCTGCGCGGAACAGTCGACGTACCGAGAATCAAGGGCATGCAGCCCTTGCCGAAAGGCAAGGTGTTTCGAGCTCAGGGCTGTTCGTCATGCCTGAAGACTGGCTATCAGGGTAGGACTGGTATCTACGAGTTGATGATGCTCTCCGACGAGATTCGTGCGCTGTGTCTGCAAAAGACCGACGCCACGGTGCTAAAGCGCGCCGCCATTCAGGCGAAAATGCGGACGCTTCGCCAGGACGGAGGTTTCAAGGTGCTGGCCGGCATGACCACCATCGAAGAAGTCATGATGGTCACCGCGGAGGACGCTGAGTAGTGCCGGTCTACGGCTACAAGGGAGTCAACTCCCAGGGTCGTCCGGTCAGCGGAACCAAGGACGCCGACACCCCCAAGGCACTGCGAGCCCTGCTTCGTCGCGACGGCATCCTGGCGACCGAGATCGACGAGGTCCGGTCCGGCTCTGCCCACCACGTCGGCCGTGGCAAGGGCTTCCGCCGGGAGGTCGACTTCGGCAAGATCTTCGAGAGAGTGAGCCGAGGAGACGTCGGGAGCTTTGCTCGCCAGCTCGCGACCTTGCTCAAGGCTGGCATCCCTCTGGCCGAGTCGCTGGCTGCGCTGTTCGAACAAATCGACAACAGCTTGTTCAAAACGGTTATCGGCGACGTGAGAGAAAAGGTCAACGAAGGCTCTTCGCTGGCCGACGCCCTCGCCCGCCATTCCCGAATCTTCGAGCCGGTGTTCATCTCGATGGTGAGAGCGGGAGAGACTGCCGGGAATCTCGACGAAGTCCTGGCGCGACTCGCCGATTTCACCGAAAACCAGGTCAAGCTGCGGTCGAAAGTGGTGACCGCGATGATCTACCCGGCGGCAATGGTGGCGGTCGGCACGGTGATCATGGGAATCCTGATGGTCATGGTAGTGCCCAAGATTACCCAGATCTTCGCCGACGCCGAGCAGGCGCTGCCCTGGAACACGGTCCTCTTGATCGGGCTTTCCAACCTCATCAGCGACTACTGGTACGTGTGGATCGTCGCGGTTCCGCTCGGAACCTACCTGCTCTTCCACTGGATCCGCTCGTCCCACGGCCGGCCGAAATGGGACCGGCTCAAGCTCCGCTTGCCCGTCCTCGGCTCGGTGGTACGGAGGGTCGCCGTTGCCCGCTTCGCCCGCACGCTCGGCACCATGCTCGCCTCGGGTGTGCCGCTCCTTCGCGCCCTCGACATCAGCAGAGAGATCCTCGGCAACGTGGTGCTGATGAAGATCATCGAGGACGCCAAGGAACGAATCCAACAGGGCGACTCGATCGCTGCCACCCTGAAGCGATCGGGCGAGTTTCCACCGCTCGTGACCCACATGATCGCCGTGGGAGAACGAGCCGGGCAGCTCGAACAGATGCTGGCCAACGTCGCGACCGCCTACGAATCCGAGGTCGACGTGAAGCTCGGGCAGCTCACCTCGCTGCTCGAGCCGATCATGATCGTCGCCATGGGAGGCTCGGTAGCCTTCATCGTGGCATCAATCCTGATGCCAATCATGCAAATGAATAGCTTCGTCCAATGAGAAAGGTGGTGACAAAATGGACATGGACATGGAGAGGACCGAACACAACAGCACAACCGGACTGGAATTCGGCGGCCACGATGCATCATGGGCGCCGCCATGCCTCCGTCGTCGCCAGTCTCGTCCCGGCGCGGCCGCGGCACGAGAGGCAGGAATGACCTTGATCGAAATCACCATCGTTCTGGCGATCATTGCGCTGGTAATGGGATTTCTGGTGGGACCTCAGGTGATGAAGAACTTCAACAACGCGAGAGTCAAGACCGCCGCCATCGAAGCCAAATTCCTCGCCTTCGAGGCGTATGCTCGCTGGTCGTCCGATCACGAGGACGAGAGCTGTCCGGGATCGATCGACGATCTGAAGAGCTACTCCAACAAGAAGGTTCTCAAGGATCCGTGGGGAACCAAGTACTCGATGGTGTGCGGCAGCAACGCTCCCGAGGGTACCGACTTCGGCGTGGTCTCGGCCGGCCCCGACAAGAAGGAAGGAACGAAAGACGACATTCGGAGCTGGGACTGACAGCGCCGAAAGCAGCCACGGGATGCGCGGATACCGTCATGACGGCTCCTAGCATGACACGCTTCGTCGAGAAGGGGCTCACGCTCATCGAGCTCTTGGTAGTGATGGCGGTGCTCGGATTGATCGTCGGTGGCTCGCTGATTGGCGTCAGCAGAGTGCGCCGCGCCGACCTGCGCTCCGACGCTGGCCGCACCGCCGCCGCCCTGCGTTCGGCTTTTGACCGAGCTGCCGCGACTGGCGCCCACCACCGGGTGGTGCTGGATCTCGAGAACGACACCTTCCGTATCGAGCGCTGCGAAGGAAAGATCCGGCTGCGCAGGTCGGTCGAGGAGGCACGCGAGGACGAGGAGGATTCGCTCGCCGAACGGCAGGCTATCGTTGCGGCTCCAGGTGGCCTGCTTTCGCCAATGGCGGGTGGTGTCCCCGGAGCTCCGGCAGCGCCGAGCAAGGTGGGGAAAGCGTCCTGTGCTCCTATCAAAGGACGAAACGGAACCGCGCAGAAGCTCCATCACCAGCGGGGCATCTCGTTCTCGCGAATCTACGTTGCCCACCTGGACGAGCCAGCTCGCGACGGTACGGTATCGATCAATTTCTTCCCTTCCGGTCGTGGCGAACGCGCAGTCGTCGAGGTCTCCGACGAAGAAGCGACCTATTCGCTGCTGGTCCATCCGTTTTCCGGTCGCGTCGAGATCATTCCCGACGAATGGTCGCGGCCCGAGGAATTCGTCGAGCGAGACGACGAAGACAAGGAGACCGCGCCATGATGCCGAATCGCACCGGGCAACGCCAGCGAGTGTTCCGCTCTCGCCATCCGCAACGGATGGCGCAACGGATGGCCACCTCTGGCTTTACCCTCCTCGAGGTCATGCTGGCGCTGGCAATCCTGCTCGGTGGCCTGGTCATGTTGGTCACTACCACCCACGACAACATCAGAGCGACGAATCGTGCCAAGTACCTGACGGTCGCCACCAACCTGGCTCGAACGCGGATGCTCGATATCGAAGAAGAGCTCCTGCACAACGGTTTCCAGGAAACCGACGAGACCATGGAAGGAGACTTTTCCGAAGAAGGCTACCGCAAGCTCGACTGGTCAGCGGTGATCGAGAAGGTGGAGCTACCCGATCCGGGAAAGCTGCAGGCCGCCTTTTCCGACGAGCCCAACAGCGGCAGCGGCAGCAGCAATGGTGAGGACGGTTCGGGTGCTGGCCTGGCATCGATACTGGGCGACAATCAATCGTCTGCCAGCGGGGCTGCCCTGATCCTCTCCCAGTTCACGGTGGTCAAGGAGATACTCGAAAACGCCATTCGCAAGGTCACCCTCACTATTCGCTGGAAGATGGGCCGCACCGAGGATTCCTTGACCGTCGTCTGCTATTTCACCGATCCGAAGGCGATAACCCAAGCCACTGGCGGAACGGGGCACTAGAATGCTGTCTCTGCCGGCCGCCTCCCCTGCCTCCCGCGGCTCCCGCGGCTCCCGCGGCTTCACGCTGATAGAAGTCATGGTCGCCGTCGCGATACTGGGACTGATGATGGCCATTGCCTGGACGTCGGTGAAGAACATGTTCGACGCCCACCGCGAGTACGGCCTGATCCAAGACCGCTATCGCGAGATCCGGATAGCCCTCAACCGCATGGTAGACGACCTCTCGATGGCCTACCTCTCGGCGAACGAAGACCGCAACATGCAGGATCCACGTACGCTGTTCGTCGGCGAGCGGAGCGGTGATTTCGACACCGTGCACTTCAGCACCTTCGCGCACACTGCCCTCTATGCCGACGCCAACGAAAGCGACCAGACGGTGGTGTCCTACTACTCGGCCTCCAGTCGTTCCGATCGGGGGAAGACCAATCTGATGCGCCGCGAAGCACGTCGCCAACAAGCCAACGAGGCTCTCGAGAGCCTTCCCGGCGAGGCGGCGGTGCTGCTCGGCAACGTGACCAAGCTCAAGCTCGAGTACTGGGACTATCAGGACCGCGAGTGGGTCGAGTCCCGGAGCACGCAGTCCACGAGCGGATCGGCACCGAGAGTACCCGATCGAATACGCATCACCCTTGGCGTCCTCGACGAGCGCGACAAAGAGCTGACCTTGACTACCCAGGCCAAAGTCCACGTTCAGGAGGTCTTGCAGTTCTATGCCAACTAAGTCGCCCAAAGCACGCAGCAACAGGCAACGCGGGGTTGCCCTGATTGCAGTCTGCGCCGCGCTAGCGCTGGCCGCCGCAGTGTCCGCCGAGTTCAGCTACGGGACAACGGTCGACTACGCCTCGGCAGCCAATGCGCGCGACGAGATGCGAGCCTACTTCCTCGCCCGCTCGGGAATGAATCTCTCGTTGCTGGTGATCAAGACCCAGAAGGAAATTCTCGATCGCTACCGGCGCTACATCGGCGACGTGCAACTTGCCGACTACCTTCCTCTCATGATGGGCGCCTTCGGTGGCAGCAAAGAGGAGATCGAAGATCTTACCGCTGCCCTCGGTATTGGCGGCCTCGAACAGGCCAAAGGTCTCGGCCTGCCAGAGGGACAGTTCGACGTCCAGGTCTCCACCGAAGACGGCAAGATCAATGTCAATTGTGCCAACGGTTCGCCGCAAACCCAGCAGCGTCTGGCGGAAATGCTGGCAGCGATGGTCATCTCTCCCTCGTACGATCGGCTGTTCGAGGACAGGGACGGCGACGGTCAGGTCACCGATCGTCTCACTTTCGTTCGCGCCATGGTCGACTACGCGGATCGCGATCAGGCGGCCTTCGGCCAAGGCGGGCAACCCGAGGACTACGGCTACGAGAGCAGGGACGACAGCTACAAGGCAAAGGACAACTACGTGGATACGATCGACGAGCTGCAGCTCGTTCGCGGGATGGACGACCGCAAATGGGCGGTGTTCGGTCCTTCGCTCACCGTCTATGGAGGGTGCAAGATCAATCTCGGCGCGGCGAATGACCTGCCCGTCCTGATGTCACTCATCGCCCAGGCTGCCAAGAACCCGGAAGACCCGGTGCTGCGCGACCCGGTCCGGCTGCTGACTCTGGCAGTGCGAGTGGCGCAGGCCCGATCGTTCGGCATCATGTTCGACGATCCATCGTCCTTCGTCGAATTCGTCAAGAGCCCCGACGCGCTGCTCTCTGCCATGCTCGCCAGCATGCCAGAGCTCTTGCAGTCGCTGGGACCGCCCGTCGAGGGAGTCGAGCTCGATTCCAGCAAGCTGGGACAAGTCGCATACAGTGGCGGCCGCCGCACCTTCCGGGTAGTTGCCACTGCCAAGATCGGCAAAGTCGAAAAACAAATCACCGCAGTCTGGGACAGCGAGACCCAGAACCAGAACGCCCGCGATCCGGCCTACGGCCGTGGCGCCTGGGTGTACTGGCGCGAGGAGTAGGAGCTCGAACGGACATGGCGCACCGAATCCTCGGCATCGACCTAGGTAGCTACAGCGTGAAAGTCGTGGTGGCAACCGCCGGCTTCCGCGGAGTCACCATCAACTCTTTTCTCGAACGCCAGGTTTCCGCCGGCAACAGCGCGGCGGCCGATCCAACGAACAACAATCCAGTTGGCGATGCGGCGAGCGGCGCAGCAAGCAATGCGACCAATGCAACCAATGACCCGGCGACAGAGGATCGCGCTCTTCGCGTACTTGCCGAGTTGGTCAGAGAGCAGGGGCTCGAGCACGAGCTGCCGTTTGCTGGCATGCCGGGCGATTCGGTCTCGATGCGGGTCCTCGAGTTCCAGTTCAGCGGACTCAAGCTCACTGACCTGGAAAAGGCAGTGGGCGCCGAGCTGGAGGCACAGCTTCCCTACGACCTGGAAGACCTGGTTGTCGACTTCGAGATCCTTCCCCAGGATGCCGAGATGAAACGGGCCGTCGTC
>JAZDLZ010001094.1:0-16405 GCA_043801535.1 Pseudomonadota bacterium | reverse complement strand
GTGCTCGGCTGGCGCGCGCATGCGACCGGGGATTGAGCGTGGTCCGATGCTCCTCAAGCATTCGGCGCTGGTCAAGACCAAGCTTGCCCAGAGGGTGATCGACTCGGGCAGAGTGCAGGCCGTCGATTCGACGCCGCCAGTCTTCGAGAGCATGGAGCGAGGGTTCTCGGTCCCGCTCGTGGCAGGAGGCGAGCTCTACGGCATGCTGGATACCGGCTATCCTGCTGGTGCCGACTTGTCGGCAGAGGACGAGCCCCTCATCATTCCCATCGCCAATCACCTGTCGGTGGCGTTGCGCAATGTGCGGCTGCACGCCGAATCTGCCCTCCTGCGTGATTATTTGGCCATGCTCATCGAGCACGCTGGCGCGCTCATCGTCTGCACCGACGGCAACTGGATGGCTACGGTGTTCAACCAGGCGGTGGCACGGCTAACGGGCATCGACCGCGGCGAGTTGGTCGGACGCGACATCCGCCAATGGCTTTCCTCCTCGGAGCAATTGCGACCGCTTGCCGAAGAGATTGCCCAGGTGCTCTCGGGGAACAAGGCCCGCACCGTCGACGTCGAGATGCCCAGTGAGCACGGGAAGGTGGTCCGCACGGTCTGGACCGTAGCCGGGATCGGCCAGGGGTCGACGGTGGAGGCCGTGGTGGCGGTTGGTCACGACCAGACACTCATCAAATCCCTGGAGCGACAGGTCGTCCAGGCCGAGAAGCTAGCAACCCTCGGCCAGCTTGCAGCAGGCATAGCCCACGAAGTCAACAATCCGCTCACCTCGATCGTCGCCTATGCGGACTTTCTCCTCAAGAAACTGCAACGACAGGAGCCACTCGAGGCAGGCGATGCCGAAAGACTGCGACGAATTCTGGAGGGAGCAGAGAGAATTTTCAGCTTCACCCGCGATCTTGTGCAGTACGCCAAACCTGCTGGCAGCAGTCTCACCAGACTGTCTCTCAACGACGTGGTACGCCAGGCGGTGTCCTTCTGCGAGCACCTGCTCAAGCGGTGCGAAGCCCAATTCTCTTTCGAGCTGGCAGACGGCCTGAAACCGATCATGGCCGTGCGCAGCCAACTGCAGCAGGTAGTGGTCAACCTCATTACCAATGCGGTTCAGGCGCTGCCCCAGGCCGACGGTTGCATCTGCGTCCGCACGCTCGCCACCGACGATCTCCATGTCGCCCTGGTCGTCGAAGATGACGGCTCGGGCATTCCAGCGAGCTACCGAGACCGGATCTTCGAGCCTTTCTTCAGCACCAAGGCTGACGGCAAGGGCACTGGTCTCGGTCTTTCAATCGTCAAGAGTATCGTCGAGCATCATCGAGGCACCGTCGCGGTCTCGTCGGAGCTAGGAAAGGGCACAGCTATTACCGTCGTTCTACCCGCCTGCTAGATCTAGCGGGCTTTGCCGGGTGTGGGTTCGTGCATCTCGCATTGCAGTCAGTCCGGGTTGGCGATTACATTCTCGATATGTCCAAGTGTGAGAGGCGGGGACAGCGTCGTCACTTCCGAGGGAAGCCGCGGCCCGGGCGTCGAGTCGAAGTCAGCTATCGCGTTGGTGTTCAGCCACCCGTCAAGGCCTATACCCGAAACATAGGAATCGGAGGAGCCTTCATAGTAACACCAACACCTCCACCGCCAGGAACCACCCTTGTTCTTTCGCTGGGAGTTGCCACGTCTCCCCAGCCTATCGAGGTCAAAGGCGAGGTTCGCTGGCAGACAGTATCCGAGCAACCGAGTCAGTGTGGCATGGGAGTCAAGTTCTACGGCCTCGAAGTCGAGCAGCTTGTCAAGCTCAGCGAATACTTTGCGTCGCTCACTGGTCGCGACGAAGAAACAGTCGGGTCAGACGAGCGCAGATAGCCTGGAAGCCTGGAGCGGCCCGTTGACACTCAGCTTCCAGCCCTTGATAATCCCAGCGTTTGCAGTTGACAGTCCAGGGTTGCTGGCACGCTGATGCAAAGGAGCGTTCGACTCTTGTCATCTACGATGATCCCTAGGAATTCGGAATCTTTGGCTGTCTCATGGCTGGCCGAGTAGACGATTCTGTGGACGGCGTTCGTCCTGGAGGAGAAACCTCGACGGGAGGTGACAAGCTGCGGCCATCGACGCCAAGCCAGGACGACTCGATGGATGGTGCGCCGTCCGAGAACCCGGACCGCGCCGCGGCCGAGATCAGCTGCGAGGAAGCGCCGCAGGAGTCGTCCCTGCCTTCTCATCGGGGGCTCCCAGAAGTGCCAGTGCCATCGCCGACCAAGACGTTGGTCGAGGTCTCACCGGTCGATACGTCCATTGATGAGCTGAATGATGATGAGCCGGACGATGATGGGCCGGACGAAACGCCAGCAACCAAACCGGTCTGCGTGTCGAGCGACATGCCGAACGACGTGTCGAGCCATGCTGCGGGCAATGCTGCGGGCGATGCACCGGGCGAGATATCGGCGAACGCCATACTCCCAATCCCAACCGCAGCCGCTGTGTCGTCTAGCCAGGAGGCTGCGAGCACCGCGACCGCGTCCGAGGCTGGGGAGCATGCCCCAGACAAGCCGGTTGGTGACCAGGTAGGCGGCGCCGCGGGCAATGGCCAAGGTGATGGTGAGGTCGCGCTCGATTCGGGCGATATCAACATCTCGCCGACAGGAGAGCAGACCCCGGGAGGTTCCTCGCCGCTCGATGAGGCATTGGCAGAAGCCTCGGCCGATGACTGGACGGGTCGAATAGAAAAACTGACCAAAGAGCTTTCCCGAGAAAGGACGAAAGCCAAGGCAGCTCTACTGGCCCACGAGCTTGGAGAGATCGTCGAACGGCGCCAGAAACAGGAGGGCGCCGCGCTCAAGCTCTACGGCCGTGCCCTTCAGCTCGATCCGACGCTGCGGTCGAATCTCTGGGCAATAAGAAGGATCTTCTATCGGCAGGCGCTCTGGCCGAACTTGCTGAAGCTTGTCGACGCCGAGATCAGGCTCGCTTCGACCGATGCCGAGCGCGCCGATCTCTGGATGGAAAAGGGCCGCATCCAAGAGACGTGCTTGAAGGAGACCGAGGCTGCGAAGGCATCGTACGAGCGAACGACGTTTCTCGAGCCGCGACACTTGCCGGCTCTTCTCGCCCGAGAGCGACTGGCAATGCTGGAACGCGATCAGGCCACGTTGGCGCGGGTATGGCGGGGGCTCGCCGACGCAGTCGCGACTCCCGCACGCAAGGTAGGGTATCTGCTCGCGCTGGCAGGTCTCCAGGCAAAGCTGGGAGACGGTGGTGCAAGCCGCGCGCTGGTGACCATAGCCGAAGCCAAGTCTCTGGGGGTAGAAAGAGGGCTCATTGCCGCCGAGCAGGAACGGGTCGCCATGATTGCCGGCAACAACGAGGCGCTTCTCGAAGCGCTCGAGGATCAGATTGTCGACTTGAGCGGAACGGGCGACTCGACTGCTGATGGGAATCCCGAGCTGTCCGATGGACACCTTGCGTCTTCCTGGCGCGAGGCGCTGGCGCTGCGGCGGCGACAGGCGCGCATTGCGGTGGAGGCTGGCGATCGGGCGAGGGGGTTCGCCTATCTCGAAAAGGCGCTGGCGCTCGATAACGACGATCCGCTGGTGCTCGGCGACCTGATCGAGCACAGCGAGCGTTCGGGAGACTGGGATTCCTGCGCAGAGTGGTGCGGTAAGCTAGCCAAACTGGAGAGCTCGGGACGAGCCCTTGCTCTTTCTTTGCGGGCCGCCAATGCCTTGGTGCAGGCGGGACAATCGGACCGAGCCGAGGCCAGCTACGACTCGATCGTCGCCAATCATCCTGGCTATCTTCCGGTGATCGCCTGGCGTGAATGGAAGGCGATCAGGGTTTGCGACTGGGAGCGAGTGGCTACCCTGAAGCTTGCCGAGGCTGCCTCTGCCCGGCTCGGCACCGTTTTTGGTCCGGATGGTCTCGCGACTGGCGATCCGGGTTGGGCTGCCGGTGCCTATGTCTCTGCTGGCGACTTGCTGTCGTACCGTCTTGGTCGCGACGAAGAGGCTCGGTCTGCATACGAACAGGCGTTGGCAGCGATGCCGGGATACTGGCCGGCGGTATGGGCATTGGTCGATTTGCACAGAAAGGCAGGACGTCTGGAGGAAGCTTGCGTGCTGCTCGAACGGCAGGTCGAGCAGTCGCAGGCTGGGACGGCCGGCGACGAAGACCGTGCTCGCGACCGAGAAGCTCTCGAGGAGCTTGCCCGGCTCTACGAGGAACGCGGCAGACCGGAGGATGCTCTGTGCTCGGTGCAGCGGTTGGTAGAGCGCTGCCCCGACGAACCGGCGTTACGTTGGCGGCTCGAGGAGCTACTACTGATCTGCGGGCGAGCGGAAGAGAGAGCGGTGCTGCTGCGGAGGCTGGCAGAGCGCACTACCGATCCAGCCCGAGCAGGAGCGATTCACCTCGAGCTGGCGCTTGCCTACGAGGAAACCCTCGGTCAGCCTCAACAAGCGCTCGTCGAGTATCGACGGGCACTCGAGCTCTTGCCGAACGACTCGTTCATTCGCGAGGCCTATGCGGGCCTGCTGCGCCAGACAGGACGATGGCAAGATCTGTGCGCTCATCGCCAGAGCGAGGCGGATGCGATGGGGGGCGGCGTCCAAGCAGTTGCCGCGCTTCACGAAGTGGCAGCAGTGCTGCGCCGCAAGCTGGGCCGGTTCGAGCAGGCTGCGGCGGCGTATCGCGACATCTGTGATCGAGCACCAGATGACGCCTTTGCCGTTCACGGCCTGGCCACGGTGCTGGCGGACTTGGTGCGATCGTCGTCGGAGGCGAACGGGCAGAGAGGGAACGAAAAGCAGCAGCAGCAGCAGCAGCAGCAGGAGCAGCAGGAGCAGGAGCGTGCGAGCGCTGCTGCCACGGGGAGGAGCTGGCTTGGAGCGTTGACCGAAGCGCTCGAGCGCGAGGCTGCGCTCGTGCCGAGCGGACAACCCCGAAGCCAGGCTCTGGCAAGACTGGCCGAGGTATACGAATCGGCCAATCAAGAGGAAGATGCCGCAGCCGCCTATCGGCGTGCTCTCGAGGAAGGTGGTGCCAACGCCATCCCGTATTGGGCTCTCGCCGAAATCGCCAGCCGACACGGAGACTGGACTGGAGTCGTAGATGCTCTCGGCGCTCTTGGCAAGGCAGAGAAGGACGGAGCAGGCGAGGCTGGCGATGACGATGGTCGGACCTCGACCTCGACCTCGACCTCGGGCCGGGCTGGCAGGCAGAAGGACGACCTGGAAAGCTACTTGCTGGAGGAAGCGGCCTGGCTCTTGATGATGTCCGATCCGGAAGAGGCCGCTACCATATTCGACAGTCTGGTCGATGGAGGCTCACCTAGAGCACCGAACGGTTTGCCTCCCGTCGGCAGACTCGCGGCGGGGACGCATCCGCTGCGTCGTTCGTCGGTTACATACCGAGAGTATGCGCCCTCCTCGCTCCTTGCGGCTACGCCCCCGGCGGCTTCGTCTGCCTCGGTCCGGCAAACCGATCGGTGCTCTAGAGCGAGTGTTCTTCTTGGCATTTGCCTGACTGCTGCCCGCAAACACGACAATGCCGCGCTAGCCAGAGCTCTGGCAATGTTGAGCGAGCAGGTCGGCGACCCGGCAGCCGCGAGCGCTCTTGCCATGCGGGCGGCAGTGCTTTCCGGTGTAGCAGGAAAGCGCGAGCACCGCGACTACGCAGCACGGTCGTTGGCTCTCACGCCCGACGATCCGGCAGCAGTGATTGTCGCTACTGAGCTGGGCGTGCCTGGTCGCGATGCCGATCCACTGGCGTGGGCGGATTTGCTCGGACGGCGTGCAGCCGTGGCCGAGGACGCTGCCAACCGCGCCGAGCTCGAGCTAGAGCAGGCAGAAGCCCTGGAGCGAGCTGGTCGATTGGCTGATGCCGGTCGCGTGTTGTGGCGCATCCTCGAACGCAACCACGATCACCTGGGAGCTCTGTGGACGCTCCGCCGGATTGCCATGAGAGGCGGCGATCTCGAGACGGTGGTGAGGGCGTCGTTCCGTCTCTCGCGCTCGCTGGCCGACAACGAGACCGCGGCCAGATTGGCATTGGAGAGCGCCACCATTCTCGACCGCGACCTGCAGAGACCGAAGGATTCCATGCCGCTGTGGCGAGCGGTGCTCGAGCGTACCCCGCGCGACTCGGCTGCCTATGCAAGGGCTCGCGAGATTCTGTCTAGTAACGGTGACCGCTCTGGTTTGTATGCCCTCGCATCGTTCAGGCTTCACCATGTTACCGGCTCGCAGGAGGAGATACCTTGCAGGCTGGATCGCGCGAAGGTGCGGTGGCAGAGAGAGGATTTCGAGAGGGCGACCGAGGATCTCGAGCAGATCTTGCGTATCGATCCTCGCCATCTCGAGTCCCTCTCGCTGCTCGCGGAGATCAAGCTGGCAGTCGGTGAGCCCCAGGCAGCGGCGGCCTTGCTCGAGCGCTACTTGCGCAGCACCGAAGACGCCGTGCTCGTGGTGCCCATAAGAAAGCGGTTGGCGACGGTCCTCGTCCAGATTGGCGATCACGAGGGAGCCGTAGCAGTCCTGCAGAAGGTGGTCGAGGTGGATGCCGATGATCTCGGATCGCGCGCCGCCTTGATCGAGGCCCTGCTGGCAATTGGCAACTTCGGCCGAGCAGCATCGGAGATTCAAGACCTGGGTATTCGTCGAGGAGATCGCCAATTGCGAGCCAGGGACGAGCTACGCGCAGCTCGCCTCTATCGCGAGAAACTCGGCGACTTGGTTCGCGCCCACAAGGCACTCGAGCGAGCCCGACAGCTCAGTCCGCTCGACCTGGAAACCGTGCGCGAGCTCTTCGACATCTCCGAAGGAGCGGCGAGAAAGGTCGTCGTAGAAATGGCAGTGCGCGAAGCAAGGCGGGCAATCGCCGCCAAGCCGACGGACGCACAGCTCTTCGAGCTGCTCGTGTCGCTTGCCGATCTTGGAGAGGATCGCCAACTCGGGCTGGCTGCGTCCGGGGCACTGATGGCACTCGGCGCCGCCCCAGAAGAGAAGCAAGTCGCGTATCGAGCTCAGCAGCAGACACTCCTTGCGGCGGTTCCGCAGTTTCGGAAGTCGTTCAGTGAGACAAGCTGGCGCGATCATGCCAAGCACGCCGGCGCCGATCCGAGATTGACCGATGTCTGGAGCTCGATCGCTGCTGCTTTCAGCCGCCTGCATCCTCACGAGCCAGCCCAACTCGGTTTTTCGAAAAGGGACGCAGTCGCAGCGAAGGCTCTGGCGAGGGAATTCCCGGCGGTGAGCGCACTGGCCGCGATGGCAGGCATCGAGGATTTCGATGTCTACGTCTCGGCATCCAGACCGGGATTCGTGCGAAGCCTGGCGCTCGACACGCCAGTCCTGTACCTGGGTACCGATGTTGCGCGAGCAGAGACGCCGGAGATGCGTTGTGCTTTGGCCAGGGCAATGAGCCAGACAGCACTGCGGTGTGGTGCGTTCGACGAGCCTGGGTCTGACGAGGTGCTGGTTGCGTTGGCAGGGGCGTTCGTCTTGGCTGGGTGCGATCCTGCGCTCCTCCGAGTAGAGGGGAAAGGAGCCGGAAGCGCTGGCTCGCAGTCGTCCTCGTTGCAACGAGACGAGCTGGTCAAGATGCTTGGCAAGGCGGTCTCACGAAAAGAGCGCAAGCTCCTTGCTATCGCTGCGGCCGCGTTTTCCAGGGAGACTGCCAGCGAAGGTGCGCGTGAGGTGGCGCGGGCAGCGCCACTGGGCGCAGTGACGGTGGCAGATGGATCGGCATGGTGCCAGGCAATGCGGATGGCAATCATGCGAGGTACGCTTCTGCTGTACGGTGATGTGGCAGCTGCGGTTGCGCTCGCCGTTGGGAATCAGTCGACCGCAAACATCTCAGAGTGTCGAGAAGGTGTGGACTTGCTGTGTTGGGCAGTAGGTGACAACTACCTGACACTCCGTGTGGAGCTGGGGTCCTAGCATGCCGAACGAACCCGACGATCCTCGGAAGGACAGGCAAGATAGGCCCAGCTTGCAGCTCGAGCTGGGAAGCTGGACAGCCGAAGTGAAGCTGCCCGAAACGGTGCCAGTCAAGACGGTGGCCGGCGAGGTGGTGCCCAACGAGACTCCTGGCGAGAATCCCGACGGGGATTGTTCAGCGAATCCGGCTGAGCATCCCGCCGGAGGAGCACGGCGGGCAGAGTCTGACAGTGGCAGCGGGCAATCCTCGGGCGTGGCCAAGGTCATCCCGTCGCAAGGAACAGATCTACCTGCTGGCGATTCTCCCGTGCCAACGGACGTTGCCTCGGCCGTCGTTGATTCCGAGCCAAAGACCGTGCCTGTGCCAGTGGCAGCAGACGGTCTTCCCTCGTTCTTGGGAGTGTCCGAGCGAGCAGCGTTCGGCGGAGAGGAAGCCCGTCGAGCTCTCCCAGACAAGCAGGGTGGTGAACGCTCGCCTCTGGGCGACAAGCAGTCTCCGCGTGAAACACCGGCATCATCGCCTGCGAAGCCGGCGGCTATTCAGTCTCCGTCTAGAGTCTCTCCTTTCCTTGGAGTAAAGGCTTCCGCTGGCGATGCAAGATCTCCTGTTCCGTCCGGGGGCCGCCGCAGCCCTGCGATTGTGCGACGAGAGGTACGGCCAGGCTCGGAGGCTGCGGGACGCGGATACAAGTCCAGCCCGTGGCTCGAGCGACCGGGAAACCGGCCGACAATCGAGAGACCACCGGCCAATAGCCCCGTCGACGACGGTTTTTACGACGACATCGAGATTGCGGTCGACGAAAGCCAACTCGACAGCAGACCGGCCACGAGTCCGCCGGCGCTACTGTCACGACGGCGCGTCAGCCAACACATTGTCCGGCGCAGCGGAGCAGCCGGAGCAGCCGGAGCAGCCGGAGCAGCCGGAGCAGCCGGAGTAGAGGGTTTGCCGGGGTCGGGACCTCGGTCCGACGGCCAGGTACTGCCGGCCGATCCGGCGAAGGCCGGTAGCCAGAATCTCGAGGGAGATAACTGCGAGGGACAGACCTTCGAGAAGAGCGACGAGGCTGTTGCAGAGTGGTCTGAGCATCCGGTGTGTACTGCCAAGATTCCGCTCGAGGTTTCCTCGGCAGTGATGCAGCAGCACGCCGACGCTTGGTCGGTGCCAACCAAGCCCAATGCCCTCGACATCGCCAAGCTGATCAAGCTGGCGGGGACCGAAGGGTCTGATTTCGAGCAGGGCGAAGGCGGAGATGCCGATCCGAGTGATCTCTTCACGCTGCTGCCGGAGGCGGAAATTCTCGGTCCCGTCGACGGTCTTGCTCCCTTCCAGCAGGGAGGGGAAGTGGAAGCAGGAGCGCTGGCCGGTCCGCTCGACAGCTTCGGCTTTCCGGAGCCGGCGGGAACAAGAGAAGCGGGTAGCTCGCAGCCGCCGGCGGAACAAGCAGAGAGAGAAGGGGGGGCCCCGTCGAGCTCAGCTCGAAGGGGGGGCGGCGAGTGCTCGCAGCCGCCCTTTGAAGACGAGCCGATACACGACTGGGATGAGCCAGCCAGATCGCCGGTACCGGTATGTGTTGGAGCAGTTCTCGAAGAGCAGGCGATCGAGGCCGAGCTGGTCGGATTCGGCGACGAGGACGGCCAACGGCAAACCCAGGTCGCCCGAGTCTCTCCGGCTGTCCCGAGACTCCTTGCGGAGGACAGAGACGGCGTTCGGCCCTTTCCGGCGCTGGATGATATTGGGCCAGAGGCGGAGCTTGTCTCGTTTGGCGACGTAGAAGCAATGGATGAACGCGGGCTCGAGCGGGAACACCGCGTCGGTCGTGAGCCCGAACCCGAACCCGAGCCCGAGCCCGACTCGATGCCGGAGCAAGGGTTGGGTCTCGAGCCTCCGGCCGCGATCCTGCAGACCGACCTTCCCGGTGCGACTGCCAGCCTGGCTACGGCTACGGCTACGGCTACGCATGGCGACCATGGCGACCATGGCGAACAGGACCTTGACCTCAACCGGGGTTTGCACCTGCCTGGTCGCCAGTCTCCGGAGAGCTCTGCCAGGCCCGAGTTTGCCGCAGTCGAGGAGGCTGCGCCTCCTGCGACAGTTTCGCCTCCGCCCGATCTCGATCCCCGAGCCTTCAATCTCCCCGAACAGGTTGCCCCCTACCAACCAGACGATGCAGCAGAGCTCCTCGCTCTGTGCGAGCGCGAGCTTCCGTTGGTTCGCGATCCCCGTCGCAGCGCCCAGCTTCGTCTCCTTGCTGGTCAAGCCGCCGAGCGTCTCGGCGACCTGACCAAGGCTCGCAGCCACTACGAGGAAGGACACCAGGCGGATCCGCTGCTCGTGCCAGTGGCGCGTGCCATGCGACGCCTGGCCATGCAACTTGGCGATCATCGCATCGCCTTGAGCTATCTCGAGACCGAGTGCGGGCTGGCGTCGCCGTGCGAACGGACGAGCCTGGAGCTATTCCGGGTCGACTACTACTCGGCGATCGGCGACCAAGAGGCAGCGCACCTCGCGTTGGATAGCGAATCGTCGATCTGTGGGGTCCGTGGATCCCAGCCTCTCGAGTCAAGCTCCACGATTGCCGACTCTCAGCTCTCGACGGCTTCGCTGCGCCGGGCGATCTGCAGAATGGAGCTCGCCTTTGCGCTGGGGCTCGGAGACGAGCTGCAGGCTGCGCTCGCGAGCGACACCTGTCTTGTCCGGATTCCGGATCTCGCGGCTGCGGCTCGCAACCTGGGTGGCCGGGTACTGGAGCGGGCAGGGCGGGATGCGGAGGCGAGGATTGCGTACCAGACGATCCTCGACAATCACGAAGACGAGCCGCTGGCTGTCCTGGGTCTGTGGAGGTTGGCGCTTCGTAGCCAGGACGACGAAGCTGTCATCCAGCAGGCATCGCGTTTGTTGACGAGACACTGCAGTCCCGACCTGCGAGCAGCGGTACTCCGTCGCAGCGCCCGTACTGCGCTCCGTATCGGCAGGCCTGACCTTGCCATGTCTTCGGCGGAGAGGGCGCTGCAATCTCTTCCCGCCGATTGTCTGGCAGCCGAATTCTACTCCGAGATCATGGAGCAAGCAGGCGATCAGGCCAAGGCAGCGCGCGCTCTCGAAGCGTGGGCGCAGCTCGAGCCAGTGCCAGCAAGGAAGGCTGGTGCGTGGCTTCGAGCAGGGACTCTCTATGCCGGACCGCTAGGCGACTCCGACGGAGTAGCGCGGACGCTGGCAGGGTTGCTGCATGCCAACCCGACCGATCGACTTGCGCTTCACGATCTGGTGTCGGCATGCCTGGCAGCCAATGACTGGGAAGGTGCGGTCGCCGAGATAAGCGCGGCTATCGAGCGTGCTGGCGACGACTGCGCGGTGCAAAGAGTGCAGACGGCACGCCTACTGTGTCAGCTCGGGCGTTTCGACGAGGCCGTCACGGAGTTGGAGCTAGCCCGCGGCGCTGCATCCGATTCGCCAATGGTCACGAGACAGCTTGCCGACGCGCTTGCCAAGGCGGGGCGATACAGCGAGTTGGCGACTCTTTTGGCGCAAGACGCCGGTTCTCCCGTTGAGCCGCGCGATGCCGCCGCTGCTTGGGCGAGGGCTGCGCGAGCAGCGGAAGCTGCTATCCGGGCGATTGAGGGATCCGCGGATGCCAGTCGCCGCCCTTCGAGCGAGGATCAGAGAGAACACGGCACTGGTGAGGGCGAGGCAAGACCCGGCTCGCGGGAAGCGCTGCGCGGAGCAGCACAGGCGGCAGAGGAGGCCTGGCGAGGAGTCATCGACGTCGACGCCGACTCCTCGAGCGCCCACCTTGCACTGGTGCGTCTTGCCGAAAAGAGAGGTGATTCCGGCGCGCTCCTGTCCGCGCTCGAGGCCGCTCAGCGAGTGGTCGGCAATCCGTCGCTCGCTGCGTCGCTCGGAGTGAAACGGGCGGCGGAGCTCCTTGGCGGGATCGGTCGATTCGCACCGAAGAATTGCGCGCCCAGCTCCGTATTGCTTCCCGACCACTCTGCGGGCGAGCGTTTCTCGCTCGGTAATGACGCGGGGGCGGGGGGCGACGATTCCTCGACGAGCGGGCTCGGCACACGAATCGACGCGGTCAAGACTGCCGAGGAGGCGCTGGTAGAGGCGCTGGTCAGCGACCCCTCCGATTCTCGCGCTACGTCGTGGCTTGTGTCGTTGCTTCGCGGCGAGGAAAGGTTCGCCGACGAGGCAGCTCGCTACGCGGAGCGAGCCGATGCCATCGGCGATTGTCCGGAGAGAGACGCCCTGCGCTACCGAGCCGCCGCAGCGCTGGTGGGAGTCGATCTCGAGCGGGCGGCATGGTTCTTGGAGCAGGGGATGACGGGACGGTCGTTCTTTGCTGGTGCCAGAGCGCTCTGGGACAGCATTCAGATCAGGCTCGACAATGCCGCCGGTATGGTGCGGTGCATCGAGCAGGATCTCGAAGACTGTCGTCAAGCCAGCTCGACGAATTCCCCGGAGGAGTCTCGGCTGGAGAAGGCAGGGCGGGGGTCGTGCTCTGAGAGTATCCGGTTCGCAATGCTGGTAAGGTTGGCAGAGCTCGTCAATCTGCGGTTGGGCGATCCGGAGAGAGCAGTTGCGCTCTACAGGCAGGCGCTCGAGTTGCGACCTGACGATGCCCTGGCAATGGACGGTCTTGCTGGCACGGCGGCGGCAAGTGGCGAGACCGTACTCGTCGTCGAGCTCGCTCGAGCAGCGATGACTCGTGCTGCGGCAACCGGTAACCGGCGTGAGCTTGGTAGAGCCTGCGAACGCTTGTCCTACCTCGAGGCCGAGCTTTTCGGCGACCAGGCAGCGGCGGTGAGCACGCTCGATGTAGCTATCGGGGAAGACGGGCCGGCGCCGCGCTTCGGTAGCCAGGAGGTTGCAGGGCTGCTCTGTCGTCTCGAGCGTCTCAATGGTCTGGAACGACGCTGGCCGGCGCTTGGCAAGGTTCGCGATCGCATTCAGCGGCTGCTCACCGATCCGTCGGACGCGGTCGCGTGGGCGATTGCCAGAGCGCATCTCTACCACGGTCTGTGTATGGAAGACCAAGAGATGCTCGCCTTCCGGGAAGCTCTCGAGCTACTTGCCAGTCTGCCAATGATGGCCGATCGCCAACCGCCTTCGCTCGTCGAGGCACTCCTTCGCCTGGAGGAGCGAGCCCGAAATGCGCCTCCAAGTCAAGAGCTCGTGCAATGCGAAGACGCGCTCGCCAGCAGGCAGTTGAAGAAGGATCCGCGCTCGCGAGCCTCGCTTCTGGTGCGGGCCGGTGAAGCTTTCGCCGATCTCGGTGACTACCCCTCGGCAGCCGCCCGTTTCCGCGCGGCTCTCGACGCTGTCCCCGGCTTCGTTCCGACGCTGCGCACCTGGCGGTACGCGGCGTTGCGTAATCGAGAGTGGCTCGACTGCCTCGATGCGCTCGAGGGGGAAGCGGCTGCGGTCGAAGACGAGCAGGACCAGGCGCGTCTTCGCTATCTGGCAGGTCTGATTGCCGAGGACATGCTCGACGACACGGCCCGCGCCGTTGCCAGCTATCAGCGAGTCCTCGAGCTCGATCGCGGACAGGATCACGCCTACGGCCGGCTGACTGCTTTGCTCACCAGAACGGGAAGGGATCGCGATCTCGCCCAGCAGATCGCGGCGCGGCTGGAGATCGAGAAGGGACCGGCGAGAATCGTCGGACACCACCGCGCACTGGCTTGGCTCTTCAGACATCGTCTCGACGATCCGATTCGGGCAATGGCGCACTTGCGAGGCGTGCTGAGCTTCCAGCCGAGCGACTTGGAGGCGATTGCTGCTCTGGCTGACATTGCCTGGGCGCAGAAACAGTGGGCGGAGGCCTCGGAAGCCCTCATTATGCGGGCCAGACTCGAGCAGAACGAGGAATCGCTGCGAGAGACCTATCGACGGCTGGGGCTCATCTATGCAGAGTATCTTCCCGACGAGCGATGGGCTATCGAGTCTTTCAAGCGAGTCCTGCGGATGGCTCCCGGCGATGTCGAGTCCTTGGAGTATCTGTCGAAGCTCGGAGTGAAGGCTCGCGACTACCAGCTCGCGCTGGGGGCGACCGAGCGACTGGTCAAGTTGACTGCCGAGCTTCCTCTTCGGGTGGCCTATCTCCATCGGATTGCCGGTGTCTACGAAGACGGCTTGCGGGACTTGCCGCAGGCCGAGGATGCCTATCGGAGGGCGCTCGAAGCCGACCCGACGAGCGGTGAGGCACTCGACGCTCTGGTCGGCTTCTACCGTCGTGCTGGCGACCTGCGCTCGCTGCGAGTCCAACTCGATCGCGTAGCCGCTCTCATGCGGTTGCGACTCGTTCACGACATCCTCGACGGCACCTGCTATCACGTTCTCGCTCGTACCCTCGCGGCGCGCGCCGCGAGCGGAGCGACCGGCTCACTCGAGGCTGGACGATGTGCGGCCGAGCTGGCTGTCATGGTCGGATCCGCCGACGATAGCGATCGACGCATGGCGGGAGAAGCGGCGGATGCGGCCCCATCGCTTCGTCTGCTCGGACGACCGGAGATCGACGAAGCGTTGTTCCATCCGGGGATACCGAGCGGGCTCGCGCACATTTTCCGGCTCTTGCACGATGTTTTGGCCAAACGTTTGAGCCCGGACCTTCGCCGCCATGGCGTTGGCAAGGCCGACAGACTGCCACGGGCCAGGCATCCCGTCAGGGAAATCGTGCAGATGATCGCGGTCGAGCTCGGTGTTGGCGAGCTCGACATCTACGTGTCGACCGCTCAGCCGGCTGCCTTGGCAGTCGAGTTGACTGATCCACTGTCGCTGGTGCTGGGTGCGGCATTCGCCGACTCCAGCCGACCGGCCTGGATTCGTTTTGCTGCTGGCCGGGCGCTCAAGCAGGCTCTGTCTCATCTGGCTGCGCCGGCACGGCTATCGGCGGATGCCCTCGGCATCCTGTTGGCGGCCGTGCTGAGGCTGGTCGACCCGGCATTCACGCCACCCACCTTGGGTATTGGGGCGATCTCCGACGAGCAACAGCGGATTGCCAAGCTAGTGCCCAGGCGCCTTCGCGACGAGCTCGCTCCCTACGCGGCGGAGTTTTCCGGGCTGGCCTTCGACCCTCATTCGTACTGGCGCGGCATCCAACACACCGGCAACCGGGCCGGCCTGATCGTCGCCGGAAGCGTGAGCGCGGCCCTTGGCGTGTTGCTCACGATTGGCGGTTATCAAGGACTGCGGGCTGCTCGTGGGGATCCTTTCGTGGAGGAGATGCTGCGTTTCTCGGTCTCCGACGACCACTGTGAGATACGCCGGCTCATGGCGGGCTGAGCGCTCGGATGCCGACGGTGGGCTTTTCTGGGTAGAGCCGGACACGCGGTCGCTTCCAGCCGTGCTCGCGAACGAGTCGATACCACGAGGCGGTTTGGAGGTAGACGCGCTTGATGCGCTGGGAAACGGCTGGCTTGCAATCGAATTGTCTTATGTCATGATGCAGGCCACGAGGATGCTATGGGGCAGACAATGAACAATAGGCTATTTGTCCCGCTATCACTGTTACTCTTGCTTGCCGCTGGCTGCGGCACTACTCCCGGAGGCGGAAACCCCGACGACGGCGGACAACCCGTAGTCCCCGATGCCGGTGTCGGGGAGAACAAAGACGGATCGCCGCCCAGTGTCGACGATGCCGGCTCGACGCCTTCCGGCGACTTGATGCGCATCGATTTCATCGACCCCAATCACGGTCCCTTCGCCGGCGGCACCGAGGTTACCATTCGGGGCCGCGGCTTCGCCGTGAACCTCGGCATCATGTTCGGTGACCGCTACGTCGATCCACTCGACATCGAGATCGTCGACAACCGCCGTATCATCGTGAAGGGTACGCCACCGGGCGATCCTGGTCTTGCCGACGTGGTGATATTCACCGAGGACGGACCGGCCGCCGAGAAGAAGGAAGCTTTCCGCTACGAGGCGATCCATGTCGATCCACCGAACGGCTCGGTCGCCGGCGGAACTTTCGTTCGCGTCAAGGGGTTCGGAACGAAGTTCGCCGAGGGTGATACCGTCACCTTTGGTGACAACGCCATGGCCAACCCGGTCGTGACTGGCGAGCAGGAGATAGTCGGTTTCGCTCCCCCCGGGATTGCTGGCGCCGTCGACGTGACGGTCGCCGGATCGTGGGGCTCGATCACTGCTACCTCGGCCTATGCCTACCTCGATACTTCGGATCCGTTCGCCGGTGGGCTTGGTGGAGGACCGATCAACGGAACCCTGAATGTCACCGTGATCAATTCCAACACCAACGACGGCGTTCCGGGAGCCTGGGTCGACGTATCGTTCCCCGACGATGTGGACGTTGGCAACTACACCAACGAGTGGGGCGAGGTCACTTTCTCCGCTCCATCGTTTGTCGGTCCTGTCAAGGTGACTGCCGCCCTCGGTGGTTTCGAGATGGCGAGCATCATGGTCTTCGATTCGCAGGACGTCACTATCTTCCTCAAGCCAGTGCCACCTCCGGTGCCAG
>JAZDLZ010001090.1:0-3002 GCA_043801535.1 Pseudomonadota bacterium | reverse complement strand
CCTTGATCCGGAATCCGAGGGGTCCAGGGCTCCCCCCTGGTCGCCCGAAAAAAATCCGAAATCAGCACCCAGGGACAGCATCAGACCATGAAATCGTTCACCAAGCTCTTCGAGCGCATCGTGTCCTTCGAGAACCTGCTTCTCGCCCTGCGACGCGCTGCCAAGCACAACAGGCGCAGACATGCCTGCGAGGATTTCGAGCTCCACCGCGAGGAGCGCCTGCTCGATCTCCAGCACCAGCTCGAAGACGGCACCTACCGTCCCGGCGCGTACCACACCTTCTTCATCCACGAGCCGAAGAAGCGGCTCATCTCGGCCGCGCCATTCGCCGACCGGGTAGTGCAGCACGCGGTCTGCAACGTCATCGAGCCGCTCCTCTCCCCGAGCTTCATCGATGACAGCTACGCCTGCATGCTCGGCCGCGGCACTCACCGGGCCTGCAACCGTTTCACTGCTCTCTCTCGGCGCTACTCCTGGGTGCTCCTCGGCGTGAATCACTATGGATCAATGAGCGAGAAGCTCAGCGAGATTGGCCGCATGATCGGCGGATGGAGGAAGACCGTGAGCGGATGAAGGAGCGGCCAATGGGCGGGCAAGCCAGATGGGCTCCTGTCGGGTGCGGGGCGGGGCGTTCAACAACAACGACAACAACCTGCGCTGCGACAACGGCAACGACAACAACAACATCGGCTTCCGTTGTTGCCTTTCCCGCTAGGCCCCGAGCAGCACGAACCGCAGCGCCTTTGCTGCGCTGCGGCTGGCCAGAAGCTCGGCGATCGCGGTCGCCGAGACCGTGCCATCTCATGCTCCAGGCTTGCAGCGCCCGGCCAGAGGGCAGGCCGCCAGCCCGAAGGCCGAATACCAAACCCGCTCTGCACCGGCCAGTAGCCAGTGCGCGACCGCCGGTGCAGAGCACCTACTATCGACACGTGCTATCTTCGGAGCGGAAGGGCGCTCGTTCGGACTAAATGGCCAGATAGCGAAACAGCTCTGTACCTTCGCCTATTGCGTGGAGGAGGCTGAATACTCGGTCTCCGAATTCCTTCGCTTCGGCGAAACGAGCATTCTTGAATCCCGCCTCCGAGAATCTGCTCTCCAGCTCGGACTTGTCGGCATCGCACGTATCGAGGAATACCGAATAGCGCTCGAGAATCTGCTGAACGTGATCCGTGAGGTCGACTCGACTGCGGGCGACATGCTCCAGGCGCCTGGTCGGACTCGAGGATACCATTTGCAAGGCAGCCTCTGGTGAGACTGTGCCGCCATCGCGATCCAACACTGACTGCAAGTAGATGACGCCCGAATAGCAGGTGAGCAGTCGACTGTGCTTCAGCTTGTAGTTGTAGAGGCGCCGTCTGCCGATTGGCGACCCACCCGTTCTTTCCTCGTAGTTCAGACAGAGCGTTTTCCAGAACCGAAGGATGTCGTTGATCAGGAAGACCGGCAGGAAACACCTGGAGTTTCTCGGATAGTCCCGCCAATACTCGGCGATGACCGAGTCCACAGCCAAGCCGTAGATCTCCTCTCCAAGAATGGATCTGCTCTCGAGTAGAAGGAGCAGCCGGGCGGTGAATACGTTGGCGTAGTCGTCCTCTCTCGTCCCGAGCTTTCCTATCAGGTCGTTCTTGATGTCGTGGGCGTGGACGTATTCGCCGTCGCCGGAAAAATCGGGATAGTGCTCTTTGCGACAGACCTCGATCAGTCTTGCTTTGAGCCGTATCTCGTCCAGGTTCGTCAGAGGAGAAGGCAACGATCTGTCCCGCAAGATGAAGATGTCGAGATCGCTGCGCTCGGACATCTCCCCTCGACCGAGGGAGCCAGTGGCATAGACGCAGGCTCGACCACTGGCGATTTCTTGTGCACCCGCCTCTGCAAGATCGTTGACCAGCAGGGAAAGTCTACTCTCTGTCAGCTCTCGTCGCTGAGCTATGGTTTGGGGCACGTCCACGTTGGTCTCCATTCGAACACGTTGGCGAAGAGCTCGGCCTGCTCGATCGCGTCATCGAGGGCATGGTGGGTATGCTGGTGGACGCCTCGCAGGTGTGGCGGAATCCGCGAACGTCCTGCCTGACTGATCGTGACGCCCGCCTTCACTGCATATGCCGTCTTCAGGTCAAAGCACTTCGAGTGCAAGAAGGGCGAGCCGTAATCCGAGAACTGCATAAAATACCAGTAGAGCCAAGTCCAGTCGAATCCGAGAGGATAGGCGACAAGAACTGGCTGCGTGCCTTGCGAGTGCTGGGCGACCCATTCGCTGGCCATGGTCATCGCTGCTCGTGGATCATGCCCGTCGGCAACGAAGTGGTCCCGGTTGATGCCGGTGACCCGTAGTGCCTCGATGTCGTATTTGCCGGAAACCGGTCGTAGCTCCAAATAGAGGTGCGTGTCGTAGCTAGCCGGTCGTACGAACCTTGCGCCATCGAAGCTTCCGGCCTTGACGAGAGCAAACGAGAGCATCGAGAACGGCCCCGGGATTGGACCGTCTGTTTCGACGTCCGCCGAGAAGTAGGTGTCAGCCATGGCTATTCCCGAGTCGTCTGTTCTTTCGTCGTTCGGAATGGATGGTGCGAGTGAGAAGCCTTCTCCTGCGGACTCGACGTGCTCCGGGATCTCGTGATGCGATTGCGTCATGGGCTGGCTCCTGAACGTACAGAGATAGGTCGGGAGCGGTCAAGTAGTAGCCGAATCATGCGAGGCCGAGGAGACCTTACTGATGCAGACCCTGCCGCTCCGCCCTCCTCATCGCCTTTTCCCGTCGGCGCAGCGTGCTCTTTTGCGAATCGGTGATGTAGGCCTGCCAGTTGGTTCCGAAGATGGAGGGGTAGAAGCATAGAAGTGACACGAGTTGTCTTCGCACCCCATCCCCGCTACCCTTCAGAGTCGTGTCGAAGTGCACGCTCTGCCACCAACGCAAATCGAAGCGGCAGTGCCCGGTTGCCGGCGCCATCTGCCCGCTGTGCTGCGGCCAGAAACGCGGCCGAGAAGTATCCTGCCCGGTTGAT
>JAZDLZ010000755.1:0-3847 GCA_043801535.1 Pseudomonadota bacterium | reverse complement strand
CCAGCCATCCCGCCAACACCAACAGCCTCGCGGTGAACGGATACCACGGCAGTTTCACTGTGAAGTCCTCCTGGCCCTACTGGCTTCCACGTATGCGGTATGCGCGTCGATCGGCGCCGTCCTGGCTGTACGGGGGGCAATGCGTCGCACGTTGGAAAGCATCGGATCGTATGTATACTCTGGCAAGCATGAATAAACACCCTGGTCCTCCTTCAGACATGGACGCGCTCGCCGCCATGGACGCGCTCGCCGCTCATCTCGATCACGGCTGGGAGCTTCTCACGAAGGGCGACACCCGTGGTGCCGAGGTGTCTGCTCGTCGAGCTCTCGAACAGTCGCCGGACGACCCCGAGGCAGTGACTCTGCTCGGAGTGATTGCCTCCTATGACGGCGATGACGAGGCGGCGCTCGAGCACTATCACCGGGCGATGGCTGCCGACCCGGAGCTTGTCACCCCGATGCTCTACGCCGCCGAGATCCTCCTGGCCCCCGATCAAGACCCACGAGAGGCGTTGCGCTTGATCGACGACGCCCTCGAGCACGCCGAGGAAGAGGACCTGTTGCTCGACGCATTGCTTCTCAAAGCCGAGGCACTCGCCTACATAGGAGGCAGGGACGAAGAGATCAAGGAAGTTCTCGGCGAGCTTCCGCCAGTGGAGTTCCCCGATTCTTCGTATCACCTGCGAGCGGCACGAGCATATCTCGAGCTGGAGCTCCTCGACGAAGCAGAACAGCACTACCGGCGAGTTGTCGAGGCATGTCCTGACGCCGCCGATGCCCACTATGGGATTGGCCTTGTCCACGAGGAACGCGGCGAAACGGACAAGATGATCGACGCCTGGCTCAAGGTTCGCGAGCTCGATCTTGTCGAGCCGCCTTCTCCTTGCGCGGTCAGCGCGGACGAGTTCGAAAGAATCGCCGAGGAGTCCTTGGCTGAGCTGCCCGAGAAGATTCGGAAGCTACTCGAGAACGTGCCTCTGATCGCCTCGGACTACCCTGCCGTCGAGATAATCAAGGAAGGACAGGATCCGCGAATGCTGGGTTTCTTCTCGGGGGTGCCCTATCCGGAGAAACCAAGCATCGGCGACGCGAGCCAGCATCTCGACTCGGTGTACCTGTACCAGCGCAACATCGAGGCAGTATGTCGCAATCGCGAAGAAGTGAGCCTCGAGGTCAAAAAGACGCTCTTTCACGAGACAGGCCATTTCTTCGGGCTGTCGGAGGAAGAGCTGGATGCGATGGGATTGTCGTAGTTTTCGTTGCGGCCGGTCAGCGCTACCGGGTGATCAGGAGCTTCCTCGACCATAGTTCTCTCTGCAACGTGCAACGGATCAGCTCCGAGCGCGATCCCGTCCCGCGGCAAGCTGGCCGCAGGCAGCGCTGATTTCGCTTCCGCGCGACGCACGCAAGTAGACCGGCAGCCCGTGCCGCTTGGCGGTCTCCTGGAATGCCCAGACAGCAGCGTCGGTCGGCCTGGTCCATTCATCTGCTCCGAGCGCTCCTGGCGCGCCCGGAAAAGGATTCCAGGCAATGAGATTGAGCTTGCAGCGGAATCCCCGTAGCAGCTCGGCCAGTCGGCGGGCGTCCTCGACCGAGTCATTCACCCCGGCGATCAGCACGTATTCGAACGTGAGCCGGCGGCGCGGCTCGAGCGGATAGGCTCGCGCCGCGTCGATGAGGCTGGCCAATCCCCATTTGCGGTTGACGGGCATGATCCGGCTGCGCGTCTCGTCGCTAGCGGCATTCAACGAGATCGCCAGGTTGATCCTCAATCCATCGCTGGCCATCCGAGCAATCCCCGGTACCACTCCCGCAGTCGACAACGTCATCCGCCGGAAGGAGAGCCCCGCGCCGAGCTCGTGGGAAAGAATCCCTATTGCCCGCGACACTGCCTCGTAGTTGAGCAGAGGCTCGCCCATCCCCATGAAGACTAGATTAGTTATCCGCCGATGGTCGCCATCGTGCCAATCGGACGAGGCCAGCAGCGCCTGGGCTCGATAGACTTGGTCGACGATCTCTCCGGTCGTGAGGTTGCGGGATAGCCCCAGCTTGGCGGTTGCACAGAAGCGGCATCCGAGCGCACAACCCACTTGCGACGAAACGCAGAGAGTCAGCTTGCGCTCGTCGGGAATGAGCACGCACTCGATTGCCAGCGCGTCGCGGGTCGAGAGTCGCAGCTTGCAGGTGCCATCCGGCGAAGAGTGGACTACATCCACCTTCAGAGTATCGAGTGTCGCCACCTCGTCGAGGCGCGCGCGCAAGGCCTTGGGCAGGTCGGTCATCCCTGCCCACGAATCGACACCCCGTCCGTGAATCCAGTGGAATAGCTGTCTGGTGCGATACGGCCGTTCCTTGAGAGTATCGCTCACGAGCTCATTGAGCTGCGCGAACGAGAGACCACGCAAGTCGGGAAGCACGCGGAGTAGTTACGACGAATCCGGGACGAAGACAAGAAGCGACTGGCATTGCGTACACGAGGAACACTACGAAGCCCCACAGTGGCACGAGCTCGAACCGCCTCGACTCCCGCGTCGTGTCGTACGTCGGCCCGCTCCGCCCGCACTCGCCGCAGACACCCTTCGAGCCCTTCCGCGGAGTGCCTGTCAGTACGGAGACCGATATGGATCGACCACTGCCCGGGCCGTTTGGAGGGATCGCGCCGCTTCTCCGGTCCTTCCCAGAGAAGCCAACGCCTCGCCAAGCGCCAGATGTGCCTCGACGTAGCGCGGTTGGATGGCGATGGCGCGCTGATAGCACGAAACCGCCTCGGCGACTCGGCCAAGGCGATACGACGCCAACCCGATGCAGAAATGCAGCTCTGCCATTGACGGAGCAAGACGAACCAAATCTTGCCACTCTCGGATCGCAGCCTCATAGCTGTGCAGCCGCGCATAGGCAAGCCCAAGCTTGTAGCGCGTCTTGCTGTCGGCAGGGCGAATCTCGAGAGAACGCCGGTAGTGGACAATGGCGTCCTCGACTCGGCCAGCAAGCTCGAGCGAATGCCCGAGGTTCGTCAGGGCAATGTAGCTATTGCCATCCACTGCCACCGCACGCCGCCACAGAGAGACCGAGTCGCGCCACGCGAGCGAGTAGCGTGCCGCCTGCGGACCGAGCACGAGTGCAATCAACACCGTCGCTGTCACTCCAATCGCCACTGACTTCCGTGCTGATGCCGTTGATCCAGCCGCTGGCGTCGACTTCGGCATCGCCTCGGACCCTGCCGTCGGTACCGCCGCCGCCGCCGAGACTCTGCCCGGCCTGCGCCGCCAACGCCCACCGAGAACGAGTGCCGATGCCGCAACAGCACAGAGCGGCATCGACGCAAGATAGCTATAGCGATCGGCGACCTTGTGCGGGCCGATCTGAAAAAAGCCCAGCGTGGGAGCAAGAACCAAGAAATAGACCAGCCACGCCGTCCAGAGGCCAGGCCAGCGCTTCCTGGTTGCGCAGAGGGCAATCGTCGCCAGAACCACGCCAGCCAGGGACATGAGATTCGGCAGTGCCCAAGCGTTGAAGTCTTGCTCTAGCTCGTGCAGAGGAGACAGACCGACCGGCACGAGCATCTTGCGCAGATAGAATCCCAGGCCAAAGAACGCCTGCATCGTCCGCTCGAGAACAGTGTGCTCTGCCAGAGCTCTCACAGCCCCGGCAGTGTGAGACGCTGCAACGTCGACCGCCACCGTTGCCACCGCAATGGCAACGAACGGAATCGACCGTTTGATAGCCACGCCGAGCCACGGCGCAAGCTGACGCGAGGGCGACGGCGAGCCCCGTGAGCCCCGCGAGCCCAGGAAGTACCACTCCAACACCAAAAGGACCGGTGGCAGTACCACACTCCACGCTGCCG
>JAZDLZ010000744.1:0-3144 GCA_043801535.1 Pseudomonadota bacterium | reverse complement strand
GTGCCTTGTCATGTCCATCCGACCGAGACACGTCCACGTCGGGTATCGCTGACGCTCTGGTTTCGCCGCCATCGACGGGGGACCAACGAGCAACGATCACACCCGATCCCTTGACCCTTGTTGCGAGCCGTTGCGATGCTTGGTACTCTCCGCATCGCTGATTTCGGGGAGAGACCGCCGTGGTAGTCACAACATTCTTGCGCATCGTGCTTGCGGTCACTGCGTCGCTCGTGTCAGCCTGGCCGGTTTGCGCATTTGCTGCTGATCCGGCGGCCGATCGTGGTCTGCTGTTTCCCACAGCCGAGACTCTGCCTCGCGGTCGTTGGTCCGTGACAACGACGGACGCGATGCTCTGGGAGACGACCTACGCGTTCAACGACTCGATGCAGGCGACGGTGGTCTCGAGTATCATCCCGCCCGGGGGAGCCCTCGTCCTGGGTCTGAAGTGGCGCGTATGGCAGGACGACAACACGGCGGTCACTGCGATCGCCGGTCTCGGCGGCGGTCTGGATATCACCACCGAGTGGCGAGTGCTGACGCCGAGCCTTGCCGTCGCTGCTAGTCGGTGTCTGCCACAAACGTGCAAGCTGCGGATTCATGGCTTCGTCATGGCCAGCGCCTTCATTTCCACGCGGGGGTCCGATGAGCTGGGCGTCGCCGGAGGCTCGCTTGACTATCAGATCGGTCGTCATGTCAAGCTGATGGTTGGCGCCTATGCGACTGCGGTGGCACCCGAGCCAGTCATGATTGGCCTGCTCATTCCGTACGGCATTCGCATTGCCTGGCCGCACTTCGCCGTCGATTTCGGAGCGGCGCTGCCCGTCGGACTGAAGGGCATGGCTTTCCCGACGCTGTTTTTATGGGGAACGCCGCTCGTATCTCTCACCGCAGGCTGGTAGCTGGAGGAAAGGAGCATTCCATGACAGTTGCCCGATATCCTCTGCCACTTGCACTCTTCGGCCTGTCTCTGGTCGGCTGCAGCGAGGATCCCTCCGTCCTGCTTATCCGCGGGGGAGAGTACCTCGACGTCGAATCTGGCAGCTTGCTGCCACTGGAAACGCTCGTAGTCAGAGATGGCGTGATCGAGAGTTTGTCTGCGGCTGAGGAAGCACCGCTTTCTGGCCGAGAAATTGACGCCACCGGCCGAGTTGTCGTTCCAGGGCTCTGGGACATGCACGTTCACCTTGGCGGAGCAGATGAAGCCGATACGTACTATCTGCCTGCATATATGTGGGACATCTACCGGGGCAGCCCGTCCAAGCGCAACGATCTGCTCGCAAACGGCGTTACCGTCGTGCGTGACGTGGGAGGCAGCCTGGCCGCGTTACTCCGCGATCGTACTGAGAGCGGCGAATTGACGGGTCCGCGCATTCTCGCCGCTGGCTATCTTCTGACCGCCAAGGATGGACATCCAGTGGCCACGGTCTACGCGAGCTCTTCCTTGGCCGCATCAAGCAATGCAATCGAAGTGGGTACTCCGAACGAAGCGCGAACCGCCGTGGAGCGCAACGTGTCCGAGCTCGATGCGGATTTCATCAAGCTCGTCTACACCAGCGGGCTGGTGAAGGAGAGTGAGCTCGAAGGCTCGGACAGGGAAACGCTCCCTGACTGGGCGTTGGCAAGCGTACCCATCCTCACAGAAGACACACTCGCGGCAGCGATAGCCGAGGCGCATGCGCGTGGCCTGCGGACGGCGGTGCACGTTGATCGCGTCGACGAAGCGCTAGTCGCAGTGCGCGCAGGAGCTGATTCTATCGAGCACGCTGTCGCCGCCTCGGCGATGGGACCGGATCAAGACCAGATTTTTGTCGAGGAGATGGTCAGTGGTTCCGTTTGCTGGATACCGACGCTCGTCGTCTTCGATGACCTGGCGCCTGCTCTATTGCCATCGCGGGCATCACTGGTGCGACGCGCCAGTGATGCCGGCGTCAAGCTCGCAGCCGGAACCGATTCCGGCCTCGGGCCCTCTTTGCACTTTGGTAGCTCGCTGACTCGCGAGCTCCAGCTTCTCCATGACCAGGTTGGCCTCTCGCCGGCGCAGGCAATCAGGGCTGCCACCGTCGATGCGGCCGCCTGCGCTGGTAGAAGTGCCAGCCACGGAAAGATTTCCCCTGGCTACGTTGCCGATCTCCTCGTGCTCGATAGCAGCCCGCTTGACGATCTCACGGCATTGGAGTCCGGGCACATCGAGATGGTGATCGCCAACGGCAAAGTCGTACGAGAGCGATGACCGTCTTGGCCTCGGTGCCGCCAAGGATCCATTGGCTGCTGGCGAGCAAGGTGTCTAGTAGAGCAAGAGCTGCACCGAAGACCATGAGACGACGACACCTGCTTCGACTATCACTTGCAGATTGAGGTCCATTCCAACAGAGATTAGGAATTCCTTGCTAACAATCAGGGCCGGCCTCGGATTGCTTGGACACTCGATGGATGTCACCTTTTCGGCGCAGCCGTTGGTCCGTAATTCGAAGGTTGTGGCCTTGTTGACCTGGCAGCCAACGGTGAAGCGTGCCCTCGTGTAGTTGCCTGCGGCCATGGTTTCGGGCGGGATGTAGGCAGTCCCAATGTTGTACGTACCGGCGGTGCTGATCTTTCCCGGCACCACTCCGCCGATCTCCTTCTCGCACGCATCGACAACGAGAGTGGGCGGGATATCAATAGAGAGTGCCGGAACGGCAAGCTTCTCAGAAGTAATAGATTTTTCGGCGAGCTTGGCTGAGCCCACTGCGCCGTCGGCGAGCTTGGCTGAGCCCACTGCGCCGTCGTATATTTTGACGGTGGTGACTGCGCTGTTGGCGAGCTCGCCGGTGTCGACGGCTCCGAGCGCGAGTCGGTCACCGGTGATGGTACGAGGAACGATCTTGCCCTTGTCGATGCACAGCGGCGCCAGGTCGGCGGTGCCTATTGACCCGTCGGCGATCTTGTCGCTCGTTACGCTGCCGTCGGCGATGAGCTCGCTCGTTACGGGGTCGAGGCTCAGCTCGACGATGCCGGCGCTGCCGCCCCCGCTGAGACTGCTGCCAGCCGTAACGGCGGTGATGGTGTCGGCGCATTGCCAGCCGTCCGTCGAAGCATAGCGCAAGCTCTGTCCATCGAGGCACATGGCGAGGCCAACTTCGACGGAGCCGCTAGCCTGTTTTTGCG
>JAZDLZ010000743.1:0-3139 GCA_043801535.1 Pseudomonadota bacterium | reverse complement strand
GAGAGCACGGCCGACGTTCGACGCCTGATTCATTTGCGAACCGAGCATCTCGGCCCGGAAGAGCTGCTGGTGTGCGCCAAGGTCGAGCTCGAGTCCTCCCTGCGATTCCCCGAGGTTGCGGCGACAATCAACAGGCTAGAGACAGAGCTCCGTCGTGCTTGCCCGATCGCCAAAGTCGTCTACATCGAGCCAGATCTGTATCGCTCGCAGCCACCGTGCGAAGGCTCGCAGCCGTCCTTGGATCGGCAGTCCTCTCCAACTCCACTGCCGGCGTGCTCGGAATCCAACCAGAGTTGCGTTGATCCGGAGCCATTCCCCGCGAGGCCAAAGGCCGAGCCGCGCGAGAGCTCGCGCGAAAGCGGGGAGGGGGACCCCGACGGCTCCGCCGGCGGGGGAGGGCAGCAAGCCCTCTGTAGATCTCTAAACAGAAACGCCTGTTATTGTATTTCGATCAATGCGTTTCTGTTTAGAGCCAAGGGCTCCGAAGGCTGAGACTCATGGATGCCGCTACCATCAGGAGCCTGCTGCAACAAGTCCAGACTGGTGCATTGACGGTTGATGCCGCATTTGGACAGCTGCAGGTCCTCCCATTTCGCCAGCTCGGCACTACTGCCACAGTCGACCATCATCGTTCGTTGCGGCTGGGCATTCCCGAAGTTGTCTTGGGTGAGGGCAAGTCTGCCGAACAGATCGTCGAGATCATGGGCGAGCTCGCTCGCGGCGGAGTCAATGTGCTGGCGACGCGAGTGTCGCACGAGAAGGCAGAGCTCGTGCTTTCTCGTTTGCCTGCCGCCCGCTACGAGTCAATGGCAATGGCGCTGGTCATCGAGCAGCAGCCAGTGTGCGACCGAGGACGAGGATTCATTGCCGTCGTCTCTGCGGGCACCGCGGATATGGCGGTGGCCGAGGAGGCAGCGGTCGTTGCCCAGCTGTATGGCAATCGAGTCGAGCGCATCTACGACGTGGGAATCGCTGGAGTACACCGGGTCCTTGCCCGGCTAGAGATACTCCGGGCGGCCGAAGTGCTGGTAGTGGTGGCAGGCATGGAAGGCGCTTTGCCGTCTCTCGTTGCCGGCCTCGTCGATCGTCCAGTCATCGCCGTTCCAACCTCGGTCGGATATGGAGCCAGCTTCGGTGGGATCGCGGCCCTCTTGGGAATGCTGACAGCATGCGCTCCGGGCATTTGCGTGGTGAACATAGACAACGGGTTCGGCGCCGCCTACGCGGCAACACTGATCAACCGGAAGAGGGACTGACTTGCAGGGACTGCACCTCCATTTCGATCTTCCTGCTGGTGCTGCGGGGGACATGATTCTCGGTTCGCTTCTCGACCTGGGCGTTCCAGTTGCGGTGGTCCAGGCGGCACTGGCACAGGTACCGCTGGGTGGCGGCTACGTGCTGTCCGTGACCAAGACCGAACGGCGGGGAATCGTGGGAACAGATTTCAAGGTTGTCGAAGACCAGGTTGAGCGGCAGGAGGAGAGCGCCCCGTCGAAGGAACGAGACCAGGAGGAGGAGGATGGGCACGGCGACTACGATGGTGGCGATGGGTACCGACTCGGGCACCATGGTCACCGCCGCTACGGAGAAATCAGGCGGATGCTTGGTAGCTGTACGCTCGAGCAAAAGGTGCGGGAATTGGCCTTGGCAGTGTTCGACCGACTCGCTGGCGCCGAAGGCAAGCTGCACGGGGTTTCGGCCGAAGACGTGGCGTTCCACGAGGTAGGAGCGCTGGACTCCATCGTCGACATCGTCGGTACCGCCGCAGCTATCGGTTGGCTCGCCCCGACGAGCGTGTCAGCGACTCCCGTTCCCCTCGGCCATGGAACAACCAGGTGCGCGCACGGCTTGTTGCCAGTGCCAGCGCCCGCCGTGCTCGAGATCCTGAAGGACGCTGGCGCCCCAGTTTTCGACGGCGGCGTCGAGCGAGAAATCTGTACGCCGACCGGAGCGGCTATCCTGGCGGCGGTGGTGCGGCGTTGGGGACCAATGCCTTCGCTCTATCCCGAGCGCATTGGCTACGGTGCGGGTGATTGGTCTCTTCCAGACCGACCCAACATGGTGCGAGCGTTGCTCGGCAGACCGACGCGCGGAGCTGGAGGAGAAGAGCCGGTCTTCCAGGTGGAGACCAACATCGACGACATGCCCGCCGAGCTTTGCGAGCACGTTGCCGACCGGCTGTTCGCGACTGGAGCCCTCGACGTGTGGTTCACCCCAATAGTCATGAAGAAATGCCGGCCTGCGTTCGTGCTCTCGGCTCTGTGCTCCGCGCAAAACCTGGAAGCTGCGTGCTCGGTGATCACTACCGAAACCACGACTCTCGGCCTGCGGATTGCGTCGCTGGAGAGACGGACCCTCGATCGCACGATCGAAATCGTTTCGACGGACTACGGACCTGTCGAAGTCAAGGTGGCGACCAGAGCCGGGACGATTGTGAATGTGGCGCCGGAATACGAGTCGTGCCGCCAGGCGGCCCTGACCAGAGGGGTACCGCTCAAGGACGTCTATGCAGCGGCGGCCTCTGCCTTTCGGAGCCGAATGGCTACTTCGCGATCGACATGAGCTCGACGTCGAAGACCAGCATGCCTGCCGGTCTGCCAGGCATGTTGCGGTAGGCGAGCTCCGAGGGGATCCACAGCCGGCGAGATTCACCCTCGACCATGAGCTGGAGTCCTTCTGTCCAGCCCGGGATTACCCCGTTCAGCGGGAAAGTGGCCGGGCTGCCCCGCACTATCGAGCTATCGAACATTCTGCCGTCGGTTGTCCAGCCGCTGTAGTGGACAGTGACAGTGCTGGTCGCAGTCGGATGGGTCTTGCCGGTTCCGGGCTTGAGCACCTTGCTCGCCAGGCCGGACGGGGTCTTGACAGAATCCTTGGGAGGGGCGGCGACGTCGGCAGGGGTCTCGGGAGGCTTGGGTGGCTCCGAGAAGGAGAGCAGCTCGACATCGAAGACGAGCATGCCGGCAGGCTTGCCAGGCCGACCACCGTAGGCCAACTGTTCCGGTATCCAGAGGCGGCGTTTCTCACCCACCACCATGAGCTGCAATCCTTCTGTCCAGCCCGGGATTACCCCGTTCAGCGGGAAAGTGGCCGGGCTGCCCCGCACTATCGAGCTATCGAACATTCTGCCGTCGGTTGT
>JAZDLZ010000741.1:0-2111 GCA_043801535.1 Pseudomonadota bacterium | reverse complement strand
GGGGTTTCGTGCAACGGTAGCGTCAGGGAGGTGTGTACCGAGGACAGCAATGGCCGCCGGCTTCTGGCACAGGAAACCTGCGCCAGCGGTTGCCTCGATGGCGAGTGCCTAGGACCGCGGGTAGCCGCGCCAGTTGTTTCGAGCCCGGGTCTGTGCGCAGTACTGGCCACCACCGACTCGGCAGTGCTGGATCTCTCGGTTGCCGACCTGACGGGCATCGATCGTTTCACCTTTGACGTAAAGGAGGTCGCCGGCTGCAATGAGGAGCCGACCGGGGGTAGCATCGCCGGCTACCCGACCACCGGAACCGTCGAGACGCCAAAGACGTACACCCTCCAGCTACTCTCGCCTGGCAAGTGGTACAAGTACAGCGTCGAGTCCACAGCCAGCGCTGGCTACCGGTCGAACAATATCGTCGGGTGGTTCAGGACAGGGGGCGAGGTGCCAGTCTCGAGTTGCGCCGATCTCGCCGCAACATGCGGTCCAACCAAGACCGAAGACTGTTGCGAAACCCCTGCTGGTGTCCGGTGGAACCTACAATCGCAGCAACAATTTTTCCTACCCGGCCACGGTGAGCGACTTCTTGCTCGACCGTTTCGAGATCACTGTCGGGCGATTCCGTCGGTTCGTCGAGGCGGGCATGGGCACGAAGGCGAATCCACCGGCTGCTGGTGCTGGCGCGCATCCATTGATCGCGGGGAGCGGCTGGGATGCAGCTTGGAACACCAACTTGCCAGCCGACACCGCGGCACTCAAGACCGCGGTGAAATGCTCCTCGACGTACCAGACCTGGACGGACACCGCTGGTGCCAATGAGAGCCTGCCGCAGAATTGCCTCAACTGGTACGACCTTTTCGCCTTCTGCGCCTGGGATGGAGGCCGGTTGCCGACCGAGGCCGAGTGGAACTACGCCGCGGCGGGCGGTAGCGAGCAGAGAACGTATCCGTGGGGAAGCGCAGCACCGGATGGCACGTATGCGGTGTACCACTGTATGGGAGACGGCTCTGCTGCTGGTAGTTGCGCGTTCACCGACATCTTGGTAGTGGGCTCGCGTTCGTCTAAAGGTGATGCTCGTTGGGGACAGTCTGACTTGGCCGGCAGCATGTGGGAGTGGACGCTGGATTGGTACAACTCCACCTATCCGACGCCGTGCGTTGATTGTGCCAATTTGGTCCCAGCGATCTATCGGTCCATTCGTGGCGGGAGCTTCGACTACCTCGGCGTCGACTACCTGGCTTCGTCGTACCGGAGCTACTACACTCCGGCGCCCCGGGGCAGCAGCTTCGGCGGGCGCTGCGCGAGGACACCCTAAAGTCTGGCCCCCCGTGACCGAATTTCCCTGGCCTCGCACATTCCCTTGATTCTTGATCTCTTGAACCCTTGATCCGGAAATCCGGCTGGAACACGGAGCCCATGTCCGACGACAGCCAGCGAGCCAAGAACGTCGCCGGCACTGGTGCCGCCGCCACGGGCGCCGAGAGCAGCATGCCCAGGCTAGGCAAGCCTCCGGCGACGGCTCCGGTGATCGCCCTGCGAATGGAGGCGCTGGTGACCTGGCTCGCCGAAGTGCTCAGTCGAGGACGCCACCCTGGTACCGTCTGGATACTCGACGACTGTGTTGGCGGTGCAGGTATCCGCCTTGCTCATGTCCTCATTGGCACCACTGGCAGATGGCTCCCATTGGCATCTCTTTCTCAACGATCCTGGTCCCTCGAACTCCTGCCGCCCCAATCCGCAGTGCGGCGTGGGTCGAGCACGATTTGTCAAAACCGCTGCGGGCCGACCTCGGCCATAGTACCAACGACTGTGCTTCGCCGCACCCATCTGGGACTCGGCAAGGACACTCCAGCCAAGCGACCGACGAAAACCAGACCTCCTCGACTGCCAAGGTCATCGCGCTTCCTCGAATTGGCGGTCTGCACCATCGGTACACCTGGCGGGAAGCAGCGTAGTAGCCGTTTGCCAGTTGGCTACGGGTGTGAACAAAAGCCGTTGGTTGTGCTGTTCCCTGTGCCTAGTCCCTAGTTCCTTGTTCCATTCCTCTTTCGAGGTGCTATTCTCGCCGCAGCAATCGGCGGCGCGACGGTGACATGGCACTCCAATGAATGGCC
>JAZDLZ010000732.1:0-2928 GCA_043801535.1 Pseudomonadota bacterium | reverse complement strand
CAGGCATCCCTTGCGCCATACCAGCTGATACATGCCCATGGCATGGCTCCGGCAACTGAGACGGCCTTTCCACCCTCGCCCTGCGAAGCTTCATAGCGGTCGATGCACGCGCTCCTGAATGGGATGCGGGCCATGTCGGGCGGGCATTCGAAGCAGTCCGGGTCATTCGCCAGTGTGCAGCTTGCCGGGCAGCAGCCGTCGGCAGTGGTCCTGCACTCGTCGATCGCAGCAGGACTGCTGCAATGCTGGGTGCAGTCCGTGCCGACTACCTCCTCCTCGGTGCACCAGTTGCGGTCGGTGCACTCGTCGGCTGTCGGACATTTGCCCAGGCCAATTGCGATCGCCGTGTCGCAGTGCTCTCCGGCGGTCGCGTTGACCACGCCATCGCCGCACTCGACGGCAGTGCAGTCCCGGTCGCACGTTGCGGACTCGCCTTTGTCGTCGCAGGATTCGCCCGCGGTGATGACGCCGTTGCCACAGCCAGTCGGTGTGCAGTTCGAGTCGCAGCCGTCCCCATCGGTGAGATTGCCGTCGTCGCAGACTTCGTTCGCTGCGCTGTCGAACAGTCCGTCGCCACATTCCTCGATGCCACGGCAGTCTGCTCTGCATCCGTCACCGGATGCGATGTTGCCGTCGTCGCAGAGCTCACCAGCAGCCGAATCCGTGGCTTGGTCGCCGCAATACGAGGTCACGCCCGCTGCCCAGTGGCAGTCTGATCCGCACACTGTGCAGGAGGTCTCGCCGTACGTGCAGGCGCCCAGGACAGTATTGCCGTCGTCGCATTCTTCGCCGTGCTGGATGGTTCCGTTGCCGCATTCGCAAATGTCGCCGATTCCGTCGCCGTCCATGTCGGCCTGGTCTCTGTTCTCGTCATACCGGCAGTTGTCCCCCGCGTTCATTATGCCGTCGAGGTCGGTGTCGATCATTCGGTCGAGATTTGGCACTCTGGCACTTGAGCCCAACGCCGACAGACGAGCTTGCAGCATCGCCATTGCCGCCTCTGGGTCAACCACTGCCTGAGCATCGCGTAGCTGGCGCACTGTCTCATAGTCAAGCATCCCGTCCGATGCCAAGTCCCGTGCAATGCCATTAACCAGCTCTTGAAGAGTGGCTTCTTCGTCGCCTGTGGAAGTCATGACAGCGGATTGGGCTAGCACCGTGCTCACTGCGAACAAGTAGGCATTTGCATCAGTATCGCCGCCGAGAATGCTCATCTGCGTACCACTGGCGCCGGGATCGAAAGCGGGAGGACCGATGTGGAGCTCTGCCCGAAGTTCATACTCTGCCTGGGTAATCGCGGCAGTGAGCTCTGTTCCACCGCCGACCAAGGTCTTGACCCGTTCGTAGGCGAGGTGAGTCACGATGTTCATGAAGACGGTCTGCGTGCCTGCGGCGACCAACCGCGAGTAGGCGCGGAGCGTGATCGGTCCCGTCGACAACCGACCAGAGACCTCGTCGTAGTAGTTCCCATAGCCTACCAGTGACACATTGCCCGTCGCAGCGATGGTGACACTGAAACGCCCGAGATCATCGACGGTGGCAGTATTGAAGACTAGGCCGGTCGGATTGGCTTTCGGATCAACCAACGAGATATTGATCGTCGAACCGAGGACGAACGGACCCTTCTCGACAGCGCCGGACAGGTGAACCTCGCCGGGCTTGGCGTCGACTGCGGCGTCAACCGCACCAGGACCCGAAGTATCTGGGTTGGAACCACCGCCGCCGTTGCACGACGACAGAACAACCAACAGTACCAGAAAAACAGAAGCAACCCTGGACCAATTGCCGAATATCATCGCCATCACTCCCAAACAAGATGCGTCCCGAAGGATAGCATGAGGGGCTGCTGGGTTGGCGGTCGGTTCGAAGCCGGGAGGCTGGTGCCGGGAGTCCGAAGTGGAGCCCTCACGGGAAGAGCGAGTGGTGGCAGAGCAGCGCCCGAACCCGGTGCGGCAAGCGCTGCTGCCGCGTCGTGACCGAAAACCACATGCACACGGACTCCCGGAAACGTGGACAAGGACAAGACAGCTTGGACCGCGCGGATCGTCGGGATAGTCCTCCACTGCCTCGCCGTCCAGCACTGCTTCGAGAACAGCGTCAAGGGATAGGCCATCGGCCATGAGTTCATGCACTGCATGGCCGGACACCCGGACGGCTCCGGCACGAATGGAAACCATGCTCAGAGCCCAGCACTATCCGTCCGACATGCTGGTCAGTGGCTGCGCATCTTGCCAGGTCGCGCAGCTCCAGGCGCTCGGGGCTCTGCCCGGCAGACCTGGACTTCGTACCACAGAATCCGAGAGGCAGGACGGCGGGTGGCTGGCCAATCATGTTCCTCGGTTCTCCAGCAAGTTGTGCGGGGACTCCGATTGAAGCAGAATTGGCTTCTGTCGCGATCTGGGCTGCAAAGACTGAGCGAAGGCGCGCGAACCAAGAAAGCAGGCGATGAAGGCGACCACCAAGCAGGAATGCGGCACCGCGGGACGACACACCGACGTGTTGGCGATCAGCAACGGCGCGCTTGGACCCGTTCCAGAGTGCTCACTCGACATCCGCCCCTTCACTGTTTTTGTCGGTCCTCAAGGAACCGGCAAGTCGCTCGTGGCCCAGGTTCTCTATTCCTTCGAGGAGCTTCCGTTCCTCCTCGACACCGCAGCGCTGGAGCGGGACGCAGCACGGAAAAGCAGCGAGGATCACTTTCGCTGGATCCTCGATCGCCTTCGCTCCAGTGAGCGTCGTTTTGGCACATTTGCGAATCCCAATGTCCATATTCAGTGGAGTCGGTCAGCGCCGTTCGAGAACTTAGAGAAGACACCGGAACGACTGACGATGCGTGCGTACTCGACGAATCGAATCGTCAAGGTCGACGGGCAGACGCGCAGGTTCCTGGACTACGTCCTGGACAACAGGATTCGAGAGCAGCGACGG
>JAZDLZ010000701.1:0-3996 GCA_043801535.1 Pseudomonadota bacterium | reverse complement strand
ATGCCTTTCGTATTGGAAGTGGGGATCGTAGAAGTGTACCCACAAGAAGAATCGTTCCTGGGCGTGTCGCTCCAGGAACCGGATCGCCTTGCGCGCCTGCTCGACCGACGAGCTGCCTCGGGTAGATGCCGGATCTCGACCCTGGTGCAGGCGAGCGTTCTCGTTGTCGTACTCGTCGAACCCCTGGTCGAACCGGCGGACCCGGTCGAAGTAGTGGTAGTTGAAGATGGCGCCGGTGGTGAATCCGCGGTCTTTCAGCACCTCGGCGATGGTGCGGTTTTCGGGGCGCAGGCCTGGCCACCAGACGCTGGTGTCCCACAACACCTGGGACGGATAGCGACCAGTGGCAATCGCCGGCATGCAATAGCGGGTGGAGGGAGCGTGAGCCCAGGCATGGACGAACAGCGTTCCCTCGCTGGCCAGGGCATCCATGGCAGGACTGGTAGGACGGTGATAGTCGTAGCAGCCCAGGTGATCGGCGCGCACGGTATCGACGGTGACGAGCATTATGTTGGCATTGGCGGGGACAGTCGCCGGCAGCGGGACGAATCCGGTGTCGCCGGCCTGCGAGCCGAGCTCGACGTCGCCGCCGAGGCAGTTTTGGTCGACTCCGTCGTCCGGAATGTCGATCGCACGCGGGTGTACGGAGCGATCGAAGTCATTGCAGTCGCCGCCGCCGAGCACCGCCGAATAGCCGTCGCGATCGAGATCGATCAGACGACGGAGGGTAGTAGCGAGGACTCCCCCGAGCCCGCTGCCGGCCGCTGCTGCCTTGCGCACGGCGTCGCTTCTGCCGGAGAGAAAAATGGTGGCAAGCAGCAGCACCATCACCAGGATAGCCCGCAACAGCAATCTCGGAATCCTGGGCAAGGCGCGGAGCCACTTGAACGAGGCGCAGCGCACCGCCACCGCCGAGCAGCGCGCCGCAGCGCGCCGCACCAGGTAGAACGCGGGAAGAGTCAGAATCAGCACCAACGCCCCGCTGACGTGCGGTCGCAGGTCGAGCTGGCCAAGGGTGGCTCGCCAGGCAACCGCGGCTGCGCCTGCACCACCGGCCAGGAAGAACGCCACCGTTGCCAGCGGCGCAACGGGGTGGGAGAGCACCCGCGCGACTCGTCCTCGAGCCACCGCCCGCAACAGAACCTCGACGAGCCGTCCGAGCACGAACGCTGCCAGCACCGTTCCAGCCAGTGCCACCAGCGTCGTTGCCATCACCACGAGAACAATCAAGCCCTGGTGATGGCGAGTGGCCAAAATTCTGACGCCGTAGAGATAGGTAGCGCCGAGCGCCAGCGCCAGCAACGGCACGCCCGCCAATACCAGCGACAACCCTGCCATGGCATCGCGGCAGTTGTGCTCGCGCGTGACTCGATGCTGGAGAAGGCAATGGCCAGCCAGCGGGCCGAGGCGCGTCAGGTTGACCAGCCCTAGCAGCGCTATCGCCACAAGCAGGGCCGCGACCGCGCCCGCGGCTGCATAGAGAGCTCCGACGTGGATGGCGCAGACCAGCTTGCCGCCGCATCTCGGCAGGAATCGGTCGAGCCGTTCCCAGGAATACAGCACGTCCCCGGCGCCGACGAGGAAGCCGGCGACGATGCCGGCGAGACAGGCAGTCGGCAGCATTGCCAGGCACGGATGCCGGCATGGCGGCTCACGACCCGAGGATTCCGCCTGGGGCGGTGGTGATAGTTCGAGAGCGTCGTCTTGGCTGCAAGTGCCACGAGCCACGGACTTTTATTAGCACGTCCAGGTGGGCAACTGATCCGGAGAATAGTAGTATTGGCCGATGATTACGTGGCTAATCATCGGGCTCCTGGTCGCCTTGATAACAGGCGCCATTGCTCGCAAACGCTTTGCGAACCGCCAACTGGCCGGTCCAGAGTCGCTGCGAGCGCTCGGCCAAGGCCAAGGCCGGGGCCAGGGCAATAGCGATCCGTCGCCCCTGCTCCTCGAGCGCACTGTCCTCGAGGCCCGGCCGAACGACATCGTCCAGCACGACGGCCGCGACATGCTCGTCGAGGGAACCATCACCTACGAGGAGGACGGACGGAGCTTCAGGGCGGCGCGCCTGGTCGACGGCAGCAACGAGCAGTGGCTGATCGTCGGTCTCGATCGCGGGACGCGAGAAAGCGGCAGGCTCCTTCGCGTCGCCTCCGATCTGGCGCTGGCTGGCTATCCACCCGAACAGCTCGTCCACGGCGGCGTTCCCTTTCGCCTCACCAGGCGCGGCACTGCCACCGCAACCCTGTCCGGATCGATTCCGGGCTTGTCGGCTGCCGGTACCGATTCGGCAATCAGCTCGGTGCGCTGTCGCTATTGGGATTACGACGGTGCTGAAGGACAGTCGCTCTTCGTCGAGCAATGGTCGGATTCCTATCGAGCGATGGTGGGCCGGCGCATCTCCCTGGACGTTCTCGGCTTCCTGCCGGGATCCTAGAACAGAATGTGAAGGACAACCAGAATGAGCCAATCACCTCACCGGCTTGCCGAGGAGAGCGTCGGCAGACTGCTGCTCGGCTTTTCGCTGCCAGCGATTGCGGCGATGTTGGTGACCTCGCTCTACACGGTCATCGATCGCGCATTCCTCGGCAACGCGGTGAGCGCAGATGCGATTGGCGGACTGACCGTCTGTCAGCCTATCGCTTTCATCATTCTCGCTTTCGGGATGCTCGTCGGCATGGGCAGCGGTGCGCTGGTGTCGATCCGACTAGGCCAACAAAGGCGAGCCGATGCCGAGGTCATCCTCGGCAATGCCGTCATGCTGATCATCATCGGGTCGACGGTGCTGACAGCGGTCTTCCTGATCGCGCTCAGGCCGCTCTTGGAGGTTTTCGGCGCCACTCCGGGGACGCTGCCTCACGCGCTCGAGTTCATGCGGATTATCCTCGTAGGATCGTTCTTCCAGTACACGAGCTTCGGGCTCAACGCCATCATCCGTGCCGAAGGCAGCCCCCGTTTGGCGATGCTCACTCAGCTCATCAACGCCGGGTTGAATATCGCCTTGGATGCCGTGCTAGTCCTGTGGCTCGACTACGGAGTGACGGGCGCGGCTGTGGCAACGGTGATCTCGCAAGCCGTGTCGGCGGTGTGGACGCTCGCTCACTTCCGCAGCAAGCGCAGCGTGCTCACTCTGCGGTTCGTCAACCTTCGCCTGCGCTGGGACGTGGTGCGATCGGCGCTGGCAATCGGGATGGCTCCTTGCGTCATGCAGCTGTGCGGGAGTGTCGCCGTCGTTTTTCTGAACCGAGGACTCGCGCGCCTGGGTGGCGACACTGCCATCAACGCCTATGGCGTGATCGGCGCGCTGGCGATGCTCATCCTCATGCCTATCTTCGGCATCAACCAGGGTGCCCAGCCGATCATTGGCTACAACTATGGCGCTGGACGGATGGATCGGGTGCGGCACGCGCTACGGCTTACAATCCTCGCAGCGACCACGCTCTTGTGCGTCGACTTCGTCGTAGTCCAGCTCGTGTCGGACCAGCTCGTACGTTTCTTCTCGTCCGACGCCGACCTTGTCACGCTCGGCTCGCGTGGCATCCGGATCCTCTCGTTGTCGATGCCCATCGTTGGGCTTCAGCTGATTGGCGTCAGCTTCTTTCTGGCAATTGGCAAAGCCAGAAAGGCCCTTGTCCTCGGGCTACTCCGTCAGGTGATCATTCTGATTCCGTTGGTGATCGTTCTGCCACGGCTTCTGGGCCTCGATGGGCTGTGGATTGCTGGCCCAGTTGCCGATGTTCTGGCCACGTTGCTGACCGGCGTGGCGCTCGCGTACGAATTGCGGGCGCTCCGGAACAAGCACGAACCTGACTCTTCGGTGTCCTTGCCGGCGGTCGTCCCCAGTACCTGAAAAACTGGGTGTGTCCCGATCGGTCAACGGGCTAGCCGTTCTCGGTCCCCTGTCCCTTGTTCCTAGTTCCTTGTTCAATTCCGACGACGACGAAGGGAACAAGGAACCAGGAACTGGAACAGCCCCCCCGGTACGGCTCGCACCTG
>JAZDLZ010000690.1:0-7561 GCA_043801535.1 Pseudomonadota bacterium | reverse complement strand
GTCCGCCGCCGTCGTCGCAACTGGCCGGCACTGACGGACGAGCTGAGAGAACGGTATCTCGTACCGGTTGAAGGCACGGACACTGTGCCTGGGCTGTTCACGCTCCTGGCTCGCATGGCTGGTGACAAACGGCTGCTCCTTCAGCCTCCAGGTACCAACTTGGTTCCGTGGAGGAGTCTCGAATCCAAACCAGACGGCGAATTCTTGGCCAGGTCGATTCGACGTCTGGCTGACACCTGCAGCAGTCTGTGGGGGGTGAAGCCGGAGATTCTGTTTGGAGAGCTGGTACCACGAAAGGTGATTGCCTTGACGGTACCGAGGCCCATGGTGGTCGTGGATACCTCGATCGCGGCCAGACCAGAGGCGGAACGAGCATTCCTCCTCGGACGAGCGTTCGATTCGTTGCGCGGCGGGTACGCATCGATTGCGCGCTTCGGAAACGAGCAGCAAGCTCTCGTCGAGTTGGTGAGCCTGTTCCGTTCGCTTCGTTCGGATGGCTGTGCGCACCAGGGTCCGGCGACTCGCCGGGCCTCCGGCTGGCTTGCCGGAGTTTCGGAGGAGGATTTCGCACGCTACCACGACAGGCTGGCGGACGGCGCCGCAGGATGGATCAGATCGTCGCTTCTGGCCAGTAGTCGAGCTGGGCTTCTCGCTTGCGATGACCTCGATGCATCGCTAGCAGCGATTGCCTGGTCTTCCGTCGAGAATGCGTCGAATTGCCAGCCAGCTCTGGCCACCGATGAGGGAGTCGGGCGCGGCACGCTGGAGAACGAGGGGATACGCCAGCGACGCGACAGGTTGATGGCCGGGGAGCTGGCAACGGAAGACTTCGGAATCGTCGATCGCCTCGCGCTCGCCAGCGTCCTGCCCGATGGACTCGAGCTGGTTCTCTACTACCTGTCCGAGGAATACGATCGTCTGCGTGCTGCCGTGCAGACTCGGGCCCGAGACCAATAAGCTCAGGCCTTAAAACGGCGATAGTGACCACGAGCGCAGCGTGGCTTCGCCGCGCGGAGCGAGTCGCGGCGCTGCACCAGTTCGGTGATCGCCCGGAAAGTGACGCGCCGCGGTTCCCCTTGTTGCGGTCTATACCAACCTGCTCCTGACCAAGCAGGCCATGGACCTCCACTTCAAGCCAAAGCCCGGCGGTTTCAAGGACAATATTCTGCGCGTGGCTCCTGATCTACTCCCCCCACGCTCCATCAAGATCGACTCGGTCTATGTCAACGGCGAGGCGTACAAAGACTTTGACGCCGAAAAGCTCACGGTCAAGATTCCGCCATCGACTGAGCCGGTCAGCATCAAGGTGAGAATCGTTCCAACCGAGGGTCTGGACCACTTCACGGCCAAGCTCGACCAGAAGGGTGAGACTGCTACTCTGACAGTAGTGGGTGACCTCGACGGTCGCGCGCTTCCCGTCTTCCGCACCGCGCTCGAAAAGATCATGCAGTCGCGCCCCAACAAGGTGGTGCTCAAGGTAAAAGACCTCAACAGCATGACCTCGGCTGCGGCACGGGCGCTCATACTGGCCAAGCAGAAATTGGATCTAGACGAAGATGTCCAGATCGCTGGCGCATCGCGAGCTGTCAAGACGCTGCTCGAGCAGGACGAGTTCGCCGAGAGCGTTACGTTCGTCGACGATGCGAAGTAGGGACTGAAGCTGCCAACCTAGAGCACCGTTCGGTGCTCTATTCTATTCTTCTCCCAGTTGGGTGGCAAACGACATCTCCGGCGGAGCATAGTCGCGGAGAGCACGGCCACCAGTCCAGTCGAAGGTCAGTCCGAGGAAACCACTCGCCCGATCGTTCGTCCGGATGATTCCCTCGGCGAGCAGCGAGAGACGACTCGAGCGCGACAGCCACCATCCGTAGGCGATCCCAATCCCGGTGTTCAGGCGAGTGATGGCCACGGACCGGTTCCGATCGCGGAGTCGACGCTCGAGCTCGAGCGACACACCCCACCAGAGTTTCTCGACCACTCCGGTGATTCCTGTCCTGGCGCTGGCACGATCGAGGGAGGACAGATTTTCGTTGGTGACCGCACGCAGACGAAGGTGAGCGTGCAAATCCAGGAATGGCTCGTAGTCGAGCCTGGCCTTCGCCAGCAGACTGCGCCGGTGGGCAGCGTCGAAAGACGACCAGACGTCCGGGTCGACACGGTCGCCGGGCCGGCGTTGTGTACCAATACGGACAACGGCGCCAATCGCGGGCGTCAGGAAGAAATCACCTCCCAGGTGGAGTCGGGCATCGAGAAGCGAATCGAGCCAGACCGTCGGTAAGGCTCCGGTATCTGTCGACTGGACAAAAACGATCACGCCGCCGTCGAGGAGAACGTGTCTTTCGCCAGTCAGCCAGAATGCTCGCGCACCGAGAGCGCCAGTCGGATCGGCGTCGAGTCGCAGACGGTAGAGAGCGTCGGCCCGCCACCAGATCGAGCCATTGCGGCGTCGATAGGTCGCGGCGAGCGCGAGATGACTGTCGCTGTCGCTGTCGCTGCTGCCGGAGTCGCGATCGCGATCGCCGAGGCGAGAGTCACGCACGGTGCTACCGAACGTAATCGTGCCCAGGTCGGAAACCGGCAGCCGGGACGAGACGCGTTGACTGGCGACACCGAGAGCGGCGCTTCTTGGGCGTTCGTTGCCATCGTCCGTTCGCGCCTCCGGCTGCGGCGACAGTGCAACTGGTGGAGCAGACGGCCGATCCTCCCGTACCTCGGCGGCAATCGAGGCTCGGCCGGCCTGCGGACGAATGATGAGGCGATAGCGACGCTCCTCGGGCAACGGAACGAGCTCCTGGCCCTCGTCATTGGGCGCAAGCTCGAGACGAGCAAGCTCGGCGTGTTTCTGCTCGTCGACGACGGGAACCTGGACTGGCCGCCTTCCTCCTCTGACGCTTGCCTGTATCCGGACTACGGTTGGACCAAGAACGTCGAGGACGAGGGGGGCGGCCGGCTCAGCCAGCCAGCGCGTCCGATCGCTGCGGGGAAGAACAACCCACGTTGCCGGACGATCCGAGAGTGGAGCCGACTGGGGAATGGGCTTGTCGGCGAGAATACGGGTCGCAGCCAGCACGTCGACTCCTCCACGAGAAAGGGTGATCTCGACGATGTGAGTGCCAGGATTGACGGCGCCGAGGTCGCCATCGCGCTGGGCTGCCGGCAAGTCGATCTGTCGCCCTCCTACGCGCAGCGACACTCGACATCCCGGCGCTAGCCTGCCAGTGAGGCTGTCACTATGGCTTCTGCTGCTACTGCTGCCGCTGCTGCTGCCGGCGGCAACCGCCGGACGCAGCTCGGCGCAACGAGTGTCCACTCTGAGACGGACGGGCGTCGTCGGAGCGATTACCGCTCGGGCGGTCTGACCCGGCGCGATCCACAGCGCCGAGGAGTAGGGAATCTCCGGTGCTGCCAGCGCAGCCCGAATCTGCCGACCGAGCTCGTACTCCCGATTCTCGGCGTCAATCGAGCCCCGTTTGTACGAGCCTGCCGATCCTTCAGCATGAACGATACGACGCCAGCGAGTCATGTCGGCGGCCCTGGCAAGGGCGTCGGCTGCGCCCGGTGCGTCGCCGGCAAGAATCGCTGCCAGATACGCCCTGGTCGCCTGACCTGCAGCGAGTCGGTGCCTGGCCTCGGCAACGTGGAGGACCGGAAGCGCCGGAGAGATAGTCGCAGCGAGAGAGGAGAAAACAGCGGCAGCGGCAGGATGGCCCATCATGGTGCCACCCTCCTGGCGGACCATCAGAGCCAGAAGCTCGGTCGGGAGAGAGGCGAGCTTTTTGGCGTATCTCGGCGTGCGGCTGTGCCGGTCGCCTGCTACTACGACATTCTTCGTCTTACCGGCGACGCTGTGCTGGGCAGAGAGCCGTGAGAGCGTAGCCGTGCCGAGAGCGCCCCTTCTGGCTCGTATCGCCAGGACCTGCGCTGAGCCGCGGTCGCGCAAGTCGAAGATGATCTGCGCAGTTGGATCGAGGGCGTAGCCTAGAGCTAGAGCACCGAACGGGCTGGGCGTCGTCGCATCAACGTACCGGTGCTGTTCCTCGATGACGGCGAGCAGCTCGTCGCGATGCGCGGCGTCGTCTCTGGCAGCAGCGATCAAGTCCTCTTCGGCGTACGATAGACGGTCGAGTCGAGCAAGCACCAGTGCCCGGGCAATGAGGAGGCGACTGCGGCGTGCAAGCACTCTCTCTGTGGCGATGGCGACTCCGAGGGATCTGAGCTCCTGCACAGGATCGCTGCGAGCGCGCTCGGAGAGTAGCGCTGTTGCCTGCTGTAGCAGGCGCCGGCCCGCATGGTCGAGGGGACCTCGACGGGGTCCTACCCCTGCTACGGCCGGACTCCCGGCCGGTGCGACCTTCGGCCGCGTAGAGTCTTGACCGAAATCCATGAATCCGAGCATTGGGAGCTCAGGATCGTCAGCTAGCACGGTGCGAACGAGTGGGCGAACGAGCAGCCCCCCGTGACCGGTCTTCGACCGCCGGCCGGCAACGGCTGGCTGGTTCGTAGCGGCTATTCGCAAGCTGGCAAGGTCAGCGACGACCAAGTCGACGACGACGCTGGCTCGGATCGTTCTGCCCGCGCTCATCGCCGCCGGATCGCGTCCTCCCCGATAGCGAAACCGACGAGTTAGTCCGTCGTGCTCGATCGTTCCGTGCGTGATCGTGCCATCGGGCTGGTCAGTCCCTCGGATCTCGAGGCCGATCACCGTTTCTGGCGAAGACGGTAGTGCCATTCGAGTGGGGGCAGCGAGAGCGAGGAGGGGAGTCTGTTGATCGACGAGAGTGTAGTCGAGACGTGCGTAGCGCTGGCTGCGTGCGGCGGTCTTTGTCGAGCGCGCGATCCGGCAGCCGAGAGCGGGGTCGACCGTTGGCTCGGGCAGCTCGATGAGCAGCTCGGCCTCACCACGGGCGGTGAGCTCGTGGCAGCCTGGGGCGAGCGCGATGTCGTGAAGCTCGATCGGATCCACCGTTGGCATGGGTATGACGATCGGCGTGGTATTTCCGGACTGCCGCCGCGCTGCAATGGCCGCTCCAAGGACAGGCCGTTGTGGTGCTTTGGCGATGACTCGATACCGGCGGAAACGCCCGGTGTCGAGCGGATCGCCCGGCACTGCGACGACGGTCGGCCGATTCTTGTCCAGCACCAAGTCTTCGATCCGTGTCGTAGCTGTCGTAGCTGTCGTAGCTGCCGTAGCTGCCGGCGTCGGAGTCGTCTCGGCGTTCCTCTCGAGCCCGACCGGTGCGAGCACTGGTATTCTGCGTTCCGTAGTCGTCGCCGGCGGCGACGAAGGCACTCCCGACCATTCGGTGCGATCCCAAAAGAGTCGCCTCGCTTCTCGATTGACCGACGGGTCGCCCATCTTCATCACCGCTACGAGGTGTCCTGGCGCAGCATTGCCGAGAACCTCGAGCATGGCCGGCACCAATTGAGGGTCAGTCCAGAGAATTGGATGGCGGACAAGCTCGTCGGCGACGAGGTCTCGGATGCGTTGCTGGCCTCGTCCTCCGTCGGCCAGACCCCATCCGTTGCCGAGTCCATTGCTAACGGAGGCACGCAATGCAGCTGCCCTGGCGATGGCCGGCACGACTCGCGACCTTATCTCGGCGGAAAGGAGAGATGCCGATTCGATAGCAGTGGAAAGGAAGCGAGAGGCGTCATCGACGCGACTGGCGAGCTCTGCCAAACGCCAGGCGGCGTAGACTCGAACCGGAATGAATGCGTCGTTGCCGAGCAGCCGCTCGAACAGGTCGCGGGCAGCGGCGAAATCTCCGCCAAGACGCAGAGCCTCGGCGGTCACAAGCAGGTTGTCTCCACCGGCAGCCAGAGCCCTTTCTTGCCAGCGAAAAGGCGATTTGGCGCCACTCACCGCGTCTCCGACGGCGAAGCGCTTGCGAAATGCCTGCGCCTCGACGATCGCCGGTGCGCCACCAGCAAGTCGGACGACCATGTCGTGCTTGCCCGGCGGGACGAGAATCAACCATTCCTTGGGAGCGGCGGTATTCTTGGCACGCGGGCGAGGGGTTGCTGGACCGGCAGGAAGACTGCCACCGGCGACTATGCGATCGTCAAGGGTGATCCAGACTCGCGGGTGTCCCTCGAGCGGTAATCGGCCTCGGGCTTTGACCGCAACCAGCACTGGTCCACGGATAGCACGTCGAATTGCCCTCCCTGGCACGTTCTGCTGTTCCCGAACAACGGGCTTGCCGACGACTCGGAAGAACGGTTTCGTCGGCGGCCGAGCGATGGCAACTCCTGCGAGGGCGAGTGCTGCCTCGAGGTGGCGCGCACCCTGGCTCGGACCGGTCAAGGCATCGAGGAGCGCCGCGGCACCATCGAGCTCAATCCAGGCACCATTGGCCTTCCGCGTCGGCGGCAGCGGCGGCCTGTGCATCGGCGCGTGTTGCGTTGCCCAATCTACCAGCTCGTCTTCGTACATCTCCCAGGCAAACCCGGGTTCGGGAATCTGCGCCCGTTCGATGGGCGAAAAAAGGCCTGTCCTCGGGGTAACCACAACTGTGCGATGACTGCCAAGCGGCACCAGATAGAGCCAGGTTTTGCCATGCTGGTCATGTTCGAGCAAATCGGATTCCTCGACATAGGCAACCGCGGTTCCACTCTGCCAGAGTCTACCGATGCGTGGCTTGTCTCGGGTAGTAACCCGCAGCAGCTCGCCGGCAGGAGCGGCAACGAGAACGGAGCCGGCAGGCACTACTTCGGCAAGCTCCGCAGGAGCTTGGCGGCTAATGGCAGGTCGCCAATCGACTTGCAGCGGAGGAAGACTCTTTATGAATCCGAGCATTGGTAGCTCACGACTCCCGCTCTCGGCGCCGGAGACTTTTGGCGTCAGGAAAAAACACGCCAACGCGGCTACCCACACCGTGACGACGTTGCTGCCGTATTGCTGACCAGTGACCCTGCGGGTGTCCATGATCGGAGTACCTGGGTTGCAGGCAGCGTGCCGAAGGATGACCTGGGCTCCTAATCCAGTGCGCGACCCTGGTTGGCGAGGAATCGGCCGAGCACCTGGATGAAGACTCGGGTGGACGTCTCTCGAGTCTTGAGGCGGTCGCGGATGCGCCTGCCAAGCTCGACGTGGAGAAAGACAGTCCGATGGGCGCGGGCAGCGAGTCCTTGGACATTGGTCGTCCCACCAAGAGCGCCAGCGCTGGCTGGCCAGACTGCAATACCGGCACCGGGAAGAGCGCCCTGTAGCGATCTGGCGAGTCGAAGGACTGGAGCCGGTGCAGGATTGACTCCGGCAGAGAGCACCAAATCGGGACCGACGGGACGGTCGGCGAAACCGTGGATCTGTACGAGGACGGCGTTGTTGCCTTCTTGGCATTCGAGCCACGCGAGTGTCATGGCATGGAACGTGGATTGTGGATCGTGGGCCACGTCGGCCGTGTCGTGCGCGCGAGTGCAGCCGGCACAACCTCCAGTATTGCGAGCGCCGGCACCATTGCTTTTGCCGTGGACGGCACGACCGCTCCGGTGGATCGTATTCACAGCCAAGGCACGGGCGTCGGCTGTCTCGAATACGAGCAGGGCGAGCTCCAGGCTTCCC
>JAZDLZ010001075.1:0-5102 GCA_043801535.1 Pseudomonadota bacterium | reverse complement strand
CGGTTCGTGCATCCTTTTGGGTGAGGATGCCAATAACAGGACGTTCCTTGGAGATTGCCTCTTCGATCAGCCGCACGCTTTTCCGACGACCGACATCGATCGGGATAATCGAGCCGGGGAATAGCACGGAATTGCGCAGCGGCAGAATTGAGATGATCTCGGGAACATCAACGGGGGTATCAGGTCCGCCCTTTGTCTTGGTCATACCGATCTCCGAATCGAGAGCTTCAACGTATGGCTACCGTGCCGTCGCGTCAAGGCAGCTCTTCGCGGTACATTGCTGGTCATTGACATTGCCTTCTTCGGTGCTGGTTGCGTGTCGTTCGGGCCATGCACTTCCTCTCGAAGAAAGATATAGTGACACGATCTTCCTCGGCTTGGGAGACAGTTGACGCATGGCAGAGCTCGCACTGGGTATCGACATCGGAACCGCCAAGGCATGCATTGCGACGGTCGGGCGGGACGGCGCGCCTCGTCTGCTGGCTGACGAATTGGGCAGGCGTCACCTTCCGACTGTCATTTCTTTTGGTGGCGATGGGAATGTATTGGTCGGTGAAGAGGCAGCCGAGCGGCGCATTGTCGATCCAGCCAACACAGTACGGTGCGACCTCCGCCTGTGCCAACCGGCGTCCATCGAGACGAGAGCCGGTTCGTTCACTCAGGTGGAGATCAACGGGATCGTTATCGACTATCTGCGCCGTCTTGCAGGAGCGGCGCTAGGCCAGGACGTTCGCCGGGCAGTAGTGGCTGTCCCGGTCTGTCTTCCGGAGGCCGACCGTCGCGCATGCGAGATGGCTGCGACCCTTGCAGGGCTCCGTGCTATTCGCCAGCTCGAGGAACCAATCGCGATTGCCCTTGCCTACGGCCTGGACAACGGGCCGCCTCGTACTGCAGCGATCTACGATTTCGGCGCTGGCAAAGTCGAGTGCGCTTTGCTGAGTTGTGGCGGAGAGACTGTTCCCCGGCTGCTTGGTTGTGGAAGCGATCTCTTCCTCGGAGGCGATGCCGTCGATGAGCGTCTCGTTGCTGCCGTGAGTGATGCGTTTCGCGCCACGCACGGGGTCAGCTTCGGTTGCGACCAGGTGGCCATCGAGCAGCTACGTGCCACCGCCGAGAAAGCGAAGAGGGAGCTGTCGAGCACGCGCGAGGTCGCCATTACCCTCGAGAAGGCAGCGAGCACTGGCCATTCCGTTGGCGAGGAGGTGGTGGTCAATCTGGGTCGAGCGGTGCTCCTCGAACGTGCCGGCGATCTATTCCACCGTGCTCTCGACGTCTGCGATCTCGCAATGGCTCAGGCTTCCGTGGCGGCGAGCGAGATATCCGAGGTGATTCTGGCTGGCGGCATGACGCGGATTCCCCTGATTCAGGAACAGATTGCCTTCAGATTCGGCAGGACGCCACGCTTCGACGTTGTGCCAGAGGAGGCAGTCGCCGTCGGTACTGCCGTCTATGCTGCCCGCTACGGCGTGGGAGAGAGCTCGGCAAACCGGCCGTCGACTCTCTCGTACCCCCCTCAGACGTCCCACACCGGTCCAGAGCAGCCTTCGTCGGCCAGAGTCGCCCGAGTTGCGACCAGAAAGATGTTCACTGCTATAAGGCCGGTACAAGTAGATCCAAGCGCGTCAACTGACCGTCGCCACGAGCTTCTCGAAGTCACCGCCAGTCGGCTCGCGATCGGTACGGTTGCTGGCTACTGCGAAGAGATAATCCCGCGGGATCAACCCATTCCTTTGGCCAGGACTCGGTTGTTTTCGACGGGAAAGGATGGACAACAGCAGGTGCGAATTCAGGTCTGCCAGGGTGACTCCAGGCAGTTCAGGGACAACAAGGCATTGGGGGAAGTCGTTCTCGACAACCTACCTGTCAGACCCCGCGGAGAAGTGAAGATAGCGGTCACGTTTTCGATCAACGCGGACGGAATTCTCGAAGCCAGCGCCAAGGACGAGCTCACGGGTCAAGCCCACGCCGTGCACATCAAGCTTGCTCAGAGCGAGGCTTAGACTTAGGGATAGCGGAGAGGCGCGCTCAAGGTGTGCCGGACCGTGAGCTGCACCGTTACCGGGCCGATGCGACGTCCGTCGGAGTGCAGTAGCTCGACGGTATGGCTTCCCAGCGGCAGGGTCAGTCTCTTGGGTGCATAGCCCATGCTCGTTCCGTCGATCAGGATTTCGGCGCGCAACGCCTGCTCGCCTCCAATGAGCAGGATGCCGACGATTTCGTCGTTCTGTTTGGTCGTCGATCCCTGCATGTTGCCTTGGCCACCGCCGCTGCTTGCTGCTGTTGGCGTTGCCGTCTCTCGTCCACTGCTTGCCGGTGAGGAAACGGTTGGCGACGGCCTTCGCCGAAAGGGTGGAGGATGCCCGGGATTGTCGTGGGACGCGGGCGCGGGTTTGCCGTGGTCGGTCAGGTCCGAATTCGGGTCGGCGATTGACGACTCGGCATCTACCGGCGGAGACAGCTCGACGCTCACGTTGCGGCCAGGCGAGAGGCCGAGCGCTCTTGCCGTGGCGTCGCCCGAGAGAGGTAATGCAGGCGAGCCAGTGCCGAAGGCTGCCGGAACGGGCGGGTTTGCCGTGGTAGCTCCGACGAAGCTCCGGGTGCTTGCGGAATCAATCGCTGGCGAGGATCCTCCGGGTTGTGCTGCCGGCTGTGGCAGACGCAGCGTCCCCTGATCTGTGGCCTTCGACACTAGCCAGCTAGTTCCACCGACGACCGCGACAGTGGCAACCGCTGCCGCTGCGATCAAGGCGTTTCGCACGCGCTGGCGATCTCGATTGCGGCTTCGTTGGGTGTGGGTGGCAATTGCCGTCGCGGGCAGGGATTCTCGTGCGTTGGCCTGGCCAAGTCCGCTCGGCTTGCTGGTCGTTCCCTTGGCGTTGCTCGCGTCGTCGATGGTCGGCAGCGAGTGCGTCCGTCGGGTCTCGAAACGACGGACTGCATCGCCGCTGGCGACGAGCACCATTTCGAGATCCAGCAGGCTATCGAGCGCGCCGCCGTTTGCTTTCACGCCACTGGAGGAAGCAGCCTCGGGCCGCAGCGGCGATAGCCATACCCGCAGAAGGGATCGGCCATCGCTTACCAATCTCGAAGCCAGGGCATCGGCCAGAGCCTTGGCGATGGCAGCGGCAGTATCGTATCGTTCGTTTCTGCAGAAGCAGGTTGCCCTGGCAACGATCGCACGGACATCGTCCGGCAGAGAAGCGTCCAATTGTAGCTCGTGAGTGGAAAGGAATTTGGTGAGGGTGCCTTCGCCCGCCAACGGGCTTCTTCCGGTGGTCAAGGTATGAAGTACACAACCAAGGGCGAAGATGTCGGTTCGGGGGTCGATCGATGACTGCAGCAACTGTTCTGGTGCCATGTAGAGAATCGTTCCCTTGGCAATGCCAATGGCGGTTCTCTCGGCACGATTCTTTGCCAGGGCGATTCCGAAGTCTGCCAGTTTCGTATCGCCACCCCAGGATACGAGGATATTGCTGGGATTGACGTCGCGATGGACAATGCCGAGCGACCGGCCTTCCTTGTCGCGCGCCGTGTGGGCATAGTCCAGCGCGTGAGCTACCTCGAGACAGAGGTGGAGGGCTAGCTGCAACGAAAATTCGACGTTGGCTCGCTGCCCCATCTCCTTCAGCTTGCCGACCTCTACTCCTTCGACGAGCTCCTGTACTTGAAAAGGGGTCCCGTCGGCGATCCCGTAGTCGAGCATGGCGACGATGTTGGCGTGGTGAAGGCAGCTCGCTATTCTGGCTTCGTCCAGAAACATGCGTCCTGCCGCAGCGTCGTTGGCGTATTCGGATAGCAGTCTCTTGATTGCGATCCGACGTTCGAACCCGTCTTCGCCGACCGCAACTGCCTCGAGGACTTCCGCCATGCCGCCGCGTCCAAGGGCTCTGATGATCTGGTAGCGGCCTATTGCACCCACAGCGACAGCATAGCATTCTGTTCCCATGATGGTTTGGGGATGAGACTCGTTTCGGACGCGCTGGCCCCCAATCTGCGGGGAGTCTTGCCAAGGCGATTGCTGTCGATTTGTCTCCTGGCTGTTCTCTTTCCCCGTGCAACCCGAGCCGACGAGGAATCCTTCTCGACGACAGCGCCATCTCGAGATAGCGGGCAAGCAAGCATCAGTGTCGTTCTTGCTGTCGAGGAGCCGCATCGTGCGGTGCTCGCTGCTGCCCTGCTGCGTCGACGGGATCGCCTTCCGCTCGAGCTGCGAATCGAGAACCTGCCCAACCTGCCGGCCACCGAGCCGCCTAGCCTGGTCGTCGAGGAGAGCCTCGCTACGGCGAGACGAGCCTACGTGAGCGCTGATTTTTCCCTCTGTCTGGCCAGCCTCGACCGCGAGTCGGTCGTTCGACTAATCGGCGAGGGAAGGCGTAGCACGGCTGCCAGGATGCTCTTCTGGCGGATTGCCTGCCACGTTGGCGCCGGTTCGTCTGCCGAGGCCGAGCGAGATGCGCGTTCCTTTGCTGTCTTTGGGCTCGAGGTACCCGGGGATGCCGAAGCTGTTTCCCCCGAGGTCGAGTCGGCTGTTGCGCGGGCAATGATGGCGAGCGCTGGTTTGTCGAGGCGGCCATTGCGGATTGCCGCCGACGCTCCGGGTGCGATGGTGGCCGTCGATGGCATCCCCGCGGTGTGCGCTGTGCCCTGTACGGTCGACTTGATGCCTGGCGATCACGTGGTTCGCCTCGAGGGCGATGGCATCGTAGCCGAATCGCGTCTGGTCAGGGTGGAGAGCGGGGGAACGGACGTGAAGCTCGTCACCACGCCGGCGCCGCCTGCCTTGGCGGCAGATCAGTGGAAAAGGCGGTATTCCGGCACGCCGGTTGTTGACTCTGCTGCTTCGATCCGTCTGCTAGCGCGGGCAGTGCGGGGGAGAAGACTTGTCCTATTGTCTGCCGAGCAGCAAGTCGGCGCCATCCGTTTGCGTGGCGTTCTCGCTGTTGACGGGCTGGTAGCATGTCGCGAAGAGCGTGTCGTGAAATCGGGTGTGTCGTCGACCTTGGACGGCGAGGCGGAGGCGCTGATCAGAGGTTTGTTTGTTCAAGGGAGGATTCTCGAGCCGGCGCCTCCCTTCTATCGGCAGCCGACCTTCTGGATCATTG
>JAZDLZ010000654.1:0-6349 GCA_043801535.1 Pseudomonadota bacterium | reverse complement strand
GACATCAGCTCCCGGCCGTCGGCTCTGATGAGGTAGTCGGCGGCGGCGGCCGCGACATGGTCCTCTGCTCGACGGTAGAGCACCAGCTCTGCCCCGTCTGTTGTCATTGCAGTGTCGAGCTTTTCCCATGACATCGGGATTGCGGCCTGCCTCCGAGCGTGACTACTCCATTCCTGGCGATGCCATGGGAGGGCTACCTACCGTCTGGATTTGCCCTGTAGCGTCTTTTCGAGCTCGTTGTAGGCTTGAGTCAACGCCACCGAGACCTCGGTTGCCGCTTTGAGCTTTTCCGGCGAGTGACCGTGCAGATCGGGATGATACTTGCGCATCAGCCTTCGATACGCTGCCTTCACCGTCTCGAAGTCCGCACCATACGGGAGCTCGAGGACGGCGTAGTGCTTGGCCAGCACGGGATCCTGGCGGAGGGCCGAACGCCGCGCACCGGTCGTGGATCCGGTCGTGGACCCTGCCCCGCCCCTGCTGCCATGGCCGCCACCAGCACCGGTACCGCCGGTGCCGCCGCCGCCCGGCTGCCGGGATCGCTCGCGAGCTGTGGAATCCCGCGCTGCCGCGCTTCTTGCCCCAGCCTGCCTGCCGTCGCCATGGCCCGCTCGCGCTCCGGTCGCTGTGGTGCCGCCGGTGCCAACTCCGGTGCCAGCGCTGCCCGTTGTCGAGCTGCGCGGCGGAGGAACGGTTTGCTTGGCGGACGACTCGCGCTGCCGCGCTTCTCGAGCTGCGCGCACCCGAGCCTCACGTTCGCGCGCTTCGCGTTCGCGCGCTGCCCGGTCCGCGGGAATGGAAGCACCGGACGGACCGGCTGCTACCCCCGCACCCGATGACGACCCCGACGACGGCCCCGACGACGGCGAAGACGCGGAGGCTGCCGCCGCCGGGGCGTCGACGCGTTTCTTGGCCTCGGCAACGCGCCCTTGCTCTACTCGCGTGGTTTGGCGCCGGGCGAGCTCCGCCTCGAGCACCCAATCCGGCAAATCGGAGAGTCGGCGTCGCGGATCGGTATAGTCCGCGGCCTTTTCGAGCAGAGCGTTCAGATTCGCCTTGGCCAGGTTGATCAGTCGCTCGCGGATTGTCACGTCCGCCTCTCGCCTCCATTGCTGCCCCCTTGATGGCCGCCCGTCTTGCCCGCCTTGTTGTCGCTCTCGCCGCTGTCGGCAGCAACGCCGGCGTCGTCGGCACCGGATCCAGTACCGGCTCCAGTGCCGGGCGCAGTGCCAGCCCCAGCCCCAGCATCGACACCCGTGCCCTTGTCGAACCCTTTCCCTTTCTTTTTCTCCGACGCCGATTTGCCTTGGACTTCGAATTGATCCAGATGGCTGTTTGCTCGCGATCTCACCAGAATGCGTTTGCCCAATCGTCGCTCGAAGTCTTCGACGTACTCCAGGTCAGCCGTTGCCAGCAGCTCGGCGATCTCGGGATGACAAGTCACCAGAATGGTATCGTCTCGCATCCCCTCGGCCTGTCTCCTGACCTCCCGCAGAATCTCGTAGCACACGGTAGCCCTGGACTTGATGTGTCCCTTGCCCTCGCAGTAGGGACAGGTCTCGGTAAGCTTGCGCGCCAAGGACTCGCGGGTTCGCTTGCGTGTCATCTCGACGAGACCAAGCTCGCTGATCTTGGAAACGTTGGCCTTGGCGCGATCCTGCTGCAAGACGTCGTTGAACGCCTGCCAGACTTTCTCGCGGTTGCTCTCCTTGTCCATGTCGATGAAATCGACGACGATAATCCCTCCGATGTTTCGCAGCCTCAGCTGATCGGCGACCTCGCGACACGCCTCCAGATTGTTCTTGGTGATGGTCTCCTCGAGATTTCGCTTGCCGACGAAGCGACCAGTATTGACGTCGATGGCGGTCAGCGCCTCGCCTTCGTCGATAATCAGGAAACCACCAGACTTGAGCCAAACCTTGCGCTCGAGCGCTCGATCGATCTCCACCTCTATCCCATAACCGTCGAAGATTGGCTCGGCGCCAGCATATAGATCGATACGCCCCTGAAACTGTGGCATGAAGGCAGTGACGAACCGCAGTACTCGCTCGTATTCCAGCTCGGAGTCGATGATGAGCTTGTCGATGTCCTCGGTGAGCGTGTCGCGGACAGTCCGGAGGAGGAGATCGAGGTCGTTGTAGATCAGGCTAGGCGCCTTGGCCTTCTCGTTCTTGCGCAGCACGTCGCGCCAAAGCTTGGTCAGGAAATCCATATCGTCGAGGAGATCCTTCTCGGAAGCGCCTTCGGCGACGGTGCGAACGATAAAACCAGCCCCTCTGGGTCGTCGCTGTTCCACGATCTCGCGCAGACGGCGGCGCTCTTTCTCGCTGACGATGCGTCGAGAAATGCCAATATGGTCGACGGTCGGCATGAACACCAAGTGCCGGCCGGGAAGAGATACGTACGAAGTCACCCGAGCACCCTTGGTTCCGATGGGCTCTTTGGCGACCTGGACCATGACCTCCTGTCCTTCCTTCAGGAGATCCTCGATCTTTTGCGTTCGGGCAGCATGGGCGAGCTCTTCCCGCTGGGAATCGTCGCCTCCTTCCTCGTCGTCGTCGTCGCTCTCGGCGAACAACGACTGGGCGCTCCCTCGGACATCGGCCACATAGAGAAAAGCTGCTTTCTCGATGCCGATTTCCACGAACGAGGCCTGCATGCCGGGTAGTACCCGGACGACCCTTCCCTTGTAGATGTTTCCAACGATGCCCCGCTCACGCTTTCGCTCGATGTAGAGCTCGGTAAGAATGCCCTTCTCAACGAGGGCGATGCGTGTCTCGGGGCCGTCGGCATTGACGACTAGCAAATTGCCCGACATGTTCTGGGTTCGCAAAAAAGTTCCAGACCCGGCAGCAGACTGACATTAATGTCCCAGGTTGGGACACAGGTGACGAGCCGAGCCACCTGGTTGTTACCACGCAGAGAACACGATTACAAGAGGTTGGCGCACGCGCACGTGCTTGGCCTGCTTGTTGCTTTTTCGTCCGCCCACAGGGAGGTCGATCGTCGACTGTCCGCCCAGGGAGAGCCGGAAGAGAAAAGAATAGAGTAGAGACTAGAAGAGACTAGCTTCACTAGCTTCACTAGCTTGACTAGCTTGACTTGCTTGGCGCGGTGCCTAGACCGGGCCGTCGAGACTGCGAGCGAATGAAGAATGAATAGACTGACGGAGCGGGAGAGCACGGGAGAGCAGTAGGCAGGGAGCGGAACGGCTTTGCCTGGTTCTTGTTGGGTTTGTTGGTTTGACTTGCCCCTAGTTAGCTTGCGCTCGATGGCATTGCCTAGCTTGCCGACTTGGCTTGGCTTGGCTTGGCTTGGTTTGGCCTGTTAGCTTGCTTACTTGATATTGCCTAGTTGCTCGGCTGGCCTGTGCTGCTCGGCCTGCTCGTTTCCCAGCTTGCCCGCTTGGTGCTTGCATGGGATTCGGCCGACTGGATTGCTCTGAATCGAACAAGGACCTGGATTGTTCAGTGACCCGAGACTGCGAATTGACCCGCCTTGCTAGACTAGCCTGAACCGGTTTTATGCCGGGCTCCGCTCTCTCCCCAAGGGAGCGGAGCTTTCTATTTTCGGCTGAAGGCTGACAGGCCAAGTCGCCGGCGCGGCCGTATACTATGTTCATGGATGCTCGCTTCCAACGACGCAGGCGCGGCCTTTTCTGGCTCCTCGTACTTTTGGTCGTCATTCTTGTCTGGTTCCTTTGGCGACCCACGCCCGGCGGACGGAACGAAGAGCACGCAAGAAACGATGCGAGCCAAGGAGATCCCGACGACATTCTGGTCGACCTGCGCGACGACGCCACCAGCGCAGCCGTCGCTGCGGTCGAGAACCGACTCGGAATCGACCTGATCCTTCTTTCCAAGGAGGCCGCTGGCGAACAGCTCTACCGAGCCCACGTCGAGGCGAGCCGGCGCGACGAAATAATCGAGCGCCTCGGCAGGATGCCGGAGGTCGAAGTCGCCGAACCGGACGCGGAGTACGGCGTTCCGCCTCTGCCCGCCGCCGAGCAGACGATGTGGCAGGAACAGATTCCGCCAGGACGGCGGCGGGGACCGACGCCAAACAGCAACGACGAAGACTCCTGGCATGGCTACCCGAACGATCCCCAATTCAAGTACCAGTGGCATCTGCGCCAGATCGACATGCCGCGCGCGTGGAAACTGGCAGGCGGCGACGATGTCGTCGTGGCGGTGATCGACACTGGAGTCGCCTACGAGGATCACGGACGTTTTCGTCGCGCCAGCGACCTCGCGAGCACTCGCTTCGTGGCGGGCTACAACTTCGTGTCCGACAACGAGCATGCCAACGATGATCACGGTCACGGTACCCACGTGGCAGGCACGATTGCCCAGTCGACCCACAACGGAATCGGCGTGGCGGGGATCGGCCGGAACGTGGCGATCATGCCTCTCAAGGTGCTCTCCGCCGGGGGTAGCGGCTCGGTCGGGGCAATTGCCGATGCCGTACACTTTGCAGTCGACCACGGAGCGAAGGTCATCAACATGTCTCTCGGCGGCCGGTTCGGCTCGCGAATCCTGGAGCGAGCGGTCAAGTACGCTCACCGCAAGGGGGTGGTGGTCGTGTGCGCGGCAGGAAACGACGGGCGAGGCAAGGTCTCCTACCCTGCCGCCTATCCAGGAGCAATCGGAGTGGCGGCCACCCAGTACGACGAATCGACCACGTTCTATTCGAACTGGGGCAAGGGAATCGACATTGCAGCGCCGGGCGGCAACACTCGAGTGGATCAGGACAATGACGGGCGCCCCGACGGAGTGCTGCAAAACACCATCTATCCGGGCGATCCCACGCGCGACGACTACTTTGCCTTCATGGGGACGTCAATGGCGTCTCCCCACGTTGCCGGGGTGGCGGCGCTCTTGGTTGGCGAAGGAATCAACGATCCGAGCGCCCTCGAGAGCTATCTCGAACGATCCGCCCGTCACCCACGTGGCCGCGACCACGATCGTGCCCGCTACGGCGCCGGCATAGTCGATGCGTCGGCCGCCCTGCGACTGGCGCGTGGCACGCTTGGCGTCTGGCAGCTTGTCTTCGGGCTGTGCCTGGCGATGGCTGTAGCCGGCTTCCGCCGCGGAGGGATTGACGGAAAGTACTGTCCCCGTCTCGGCGCCACCTACCTGGCCGGGATCGTCGCGGGAGCGAGCGGGCTTTTCGTGGTGCCGTTTCTCGGCAGTCCGGGGGCGGCGCTCTCTTCGTGGCCAATCCTCTCGCTTTTCTCTCGGGGCTTTCCCTCCTGGGACCTCCCACTCCTCGGAGCCAACGCTCACGGCAACCCCGTCTTCTTCAGCGCCCTGGTACCGCTGCTCCTGGTCATTGCACTACACGGATGGCGGCGGCTGCGCGCTCCACTCGCCGGCTTTGCGGCCGGCGTGGCTGGCCACCTGCTGCTGTGCCTGCTGGCAGGAAACTGCGACATCCGCTGGATCCCGGGTAGCGGCCTGCTCGACGGCACTTGGCTCCTGGCCAACATCCTGGGGTGCGTGGGTCTTGCACACCTGGTGGCCCACCGAGACGAGTAGGAACCGCGAGCAATAGTCCAGTGACTGCCAGCACGCTGTCGTGGCAAGAGCTGCTCGAGCTCCATGTCCTGCGCAAGCTCGCCAAGATAATCAATCGCCGCTGGAACGTCGGGCTCGGCTATGTGCCCGCCGATGGCAGCGCAGCACAGCCACCGCGAACCAACGAGTTCGCCCGGGTACGCGGACTGTGCAGCGTCGTTCAAAGCACGGCCGACGGCCGCGACGCATGCACCAGGACGGCGGTCGAAATCGAACGCTTGTTTGCCGATCAGCGCCGGCGCGGCGAGCTCGAGGCCGCGGCCTTGACCTATACCTGCCATGCCGGCCTCCAAGAAATCGCCTTTCCGGTGGTTCTCGAAGGTCAGCTCACAGGCTGCCTGCTCGCGGGCGGCCTCATCGCCGCCGAGGAGGCACAGAAGACCATCAGGGAGATCGATGCTCGCACCGCCTCTCTGCTCTTGCCGTCCGCCGAGTATCTCCTGGCACGCGAACGTCACCCTTGGGTGCCGTGGCACGAGATAAGCTACCTGAACGAGCTGATCGAGCTCTGCGCCGAGGAGATCGTCGCCTTCAAGACCGAGCTACGCCGGCGCGAGCTCCGGGTCGACGAGCTCGAGAGAGAGCTGGGCGACCACTACGGTCAGCGGGCGATTGTCGGCAAGTCTCGTCCTATGCAGGACGTCTATCGCATGATCCACAAGGTCGCCGCGACCGATTCGACGATCCTCATTCAAGGCGAAAACGGAACCGGCAAGGAGCTGGTGGCGCGCGCCATCCACTACAACTCGCCGCGCCGCGGGCGCCGCTTCGTC
>JAZDLZ010000648.1:0-2690 GCA_043801535.1 Pseudomonadota bacterium | reverse complement strand
GCCGCCGTAGAAGGCACAGTGGCTACTTCGGTCAAAGCGAGCGGCATCGCATTGCCCTGTCGATGGATCCGAATCTCTCCGTTGGCAAGAGTTGCGCAGCCGCCTCCCGGCAGTGCCTGAGCTCCCTCGATCCCCGGTATCGTCTCGCTGCCAACCAGTGTGTCGGCTGCGAGATCCCATCGTTCGAGCTGTTCGCCGGCGACCTGCAGGCAGAGAAACCTGTCGTCGCCAACGGTTGTTCCGAAGATGCCTCGTTCCTCGACCGCTCGCTCCCAATTGGTGCTCGCAGTCGGCGCTGGACCGCCGGTATCGTGCGAATCCAGCGAGACCCAGCCACGATGAGTGAACAAGCGCGGCGGCGCTCGGAACAGAACTGGCGCCCGCCAGTACGGCATGAGCCGGTCAACGTTCCAGACTCGTACCGTACCGTCGGTGGCCGTCGCCGCCACGAGTCGTCCGTCGGGACTGAAATCGGTGCGGAAAGCGTCGCCCGCGCAACGACCGAGCATCCGCGTTTCGCCATCGTCAGTGTCCACCAGAAGGACTCGGTTGGACCAAGGAACGGCGAGTCGCCGACCGCTCGGATCGATGGACAGATAGATCCCGACGAAGTCCGGCTGCTCGAAAAGAATCCGATTGCGCCCGCTGGCGATTTCCCAACGACGAACCGTGCCGTCATATCCATTGGCGAACAGCAGCTTTCCGTCGGGCGAAAAGACCGCCGCCGTCTGCTTGGAATGACCGGCGAGAGTTGCGACGGTTCGCCCGCTAGCGAGCTCCCACACTCGTAGGGTTTCGTCATAGCTCGCCGAGACCAGCCGGCGGTCGTCTGGGCTGAAGGCGATGCCATAGACTTCGCTGGCATGGCCTGTCAGCCGCCTTTTCTCGCCCAGAGTGGTGGTATCCCATATCCGAACTGTCCGATCTGCACTGCAAGACGCGAGTGTCTTGCCACTCGAGTCGAACGCGACGACACGAACCCAATTCTCGTGGCCCAGGAACCGTCGTAGCAATTGACCCGAAGACGCATCCCAGAGATGGACGGCCCAGTCGCTTCCGCCGCTGGCTAGCAGCTCGCTGTTCGGGCTGAATGCCACTGCCGACACTTCGCCGCGATGTCCGAGGAGCACCTGCTTTTCGTCGCCGGTAGCCAAGTCCCAGATCTTCAGGGTCTGGTCCTGACCCGACGAGACAAGCTGTCGACCGTCGGAGCTGAAATCGAGTCCCCATGCCGCCGAGCTGTGCCCGCGACCCTTGTGAGTCGGCGAGCTAGCAGCACGGCCGCCTTCCGTGCTGCTATCGACCGTATCCCTCCAAGCGGCTCTGAACACTCGCCACAGCCGAGCTGTTCCATCGTAACTGACGGAAGCGATTCGGCTGCCGTCCGGGCTAAAGGCGATTCCTCGCACGACATCGCCGTGACCAACGAAAGCGACAGTCTGTTCGCGACGGACAATGTTCCACACGAGTACGTTCTTTCCCCAACTCCCTGCTGCCAGCATCACCCCATCCGGGCTGAATGATAGAAACAGCGGAATACTGGTGGACATCATCGACTCCCGGGACTGCTCCCCCGAGGTCGGGTTCCACACCCGGATCGACCCGTCGACGCTGCTTGAAGCCAAGGACGTACCGTCGGGACTGAAAACGACGTCGGTGACGGCATCAGTGTGGCCATCAATGCGCCTTGTCTCGGCACCGGAGAGCGCGTCAACGATTCGGATCGACTTGTCTCGGCCAGCGATCGCAATCAGCCTGGCGTCGGGACTGAAGGCAACCGAGCTCGCTCCACCCGCTACCTGCAATATGCGCTCTGGACTCCAATCGGGGAAAGCCCAGACACGTACCGTGCCATCCGAGCTAGCCGTCGCCAAACGCTTGCCGTCAGGGCTGGCGGCGATTCTCCGAATGATGTCGCTGTGGCCAGTCAAGAACTGGGAGGTGCCGTCCACGAGATCCCAGACAATCGCTTGACCACGCAAGTGACCGCTTGCCAGGTAGCGCCCTCCCGGAACGTAGGCGACTGCAACGACTTGATCGCTGTCGCCGTAGAGCTGACGAGTTTCCGCGGAATCGACGTTCACCAAGTATACCGTCGCGTTGCCACAGGCGACAGCAACCGTACGGCCGTCCGGCGCGTACGCCACATCCACGGCGTGCCCACCCAAGCTGACCCCCCACTCCAATGGCTCGCGATCGAGCTTCCACAACAGTGCCCGTCCGGGGAGCGAATCCCGAGTCTCGAGGGAGCTGCGCAGTCTGGCCCGCGCCTCTACCAGCGCGCCGCGTCCGAGCGCCGCACTCGCGCCCTCGCGCTGGGCCTCGGCCTCGCCCTCCTGGGCGCGAGCTTTCTGGATCTGCGCCTCGGCGCGCTCCTGCTCGGCCAGCTCCTTCTGATTATGGGCGTTACGCTCCCGCAGAACCGAAACGACCGCCACTACCACGAGGAGTGCTACTCCACTGGTTGCGAGCACTCGCCTGCGCCGACGCTGCCGCTGCTCCTTGCGTAGGCCTGCACGAAGGAACTGCGCGACCAGCTCTGGCAGTTTGGCCCGAAGACGAGCTAGCCTGCGGCGGGCGTCGGCGAGGGCGTCTCCCTGCCACACTTCGTCGTCGCGGCGACCGCGTTTCGCCCAGAGCTCGGCTGCCTGCCCGATTTCGGCGAGCACAGCCAGCTCCTCGTGGCTCTC
>JAZDLZ010000620.1:0-3324 GCA_043801535.1 Pseudomonadota bacterium | reverse complement strand
CTCGCCATGCCATTCCTCGTACTCGCTTTCGGATATGTTCTTCTGCCGCAGGAAGGCATGAGCGACGCTATGAATCATCTTCTCCACGTCCCTATAAGTTTCGTCTACGGGTGATTCCATCTTCGCTATCATCTTTTTCGTTCCTTCGTTCGAGAAAAACACTCCGGCCCTCAAGACCGACGACGAGCCGATCCCGAGGTGTACCGGAGCGGAGACCTGTTCTAATGGCGACGCTGCTGCTCGTTGTGCGTGTGCCGGTGCTTGTGAACGTGCCCCTTCCGCTCTTCAATCTTCATCGGGCCTCCCAGCATGTCGGCCAAGCTTTCCAGCAGCTCGTCTGCGGAGAGGTGATTCTCTCCGCTGATCTGATCGGTTTCGATCGAGACTGTGCCGTCTTCCAGAATCTTCCACTTGATCGAGTCGCTCATCGTCGGAGCACTCCTTTCATCTCTTGCCCTTGCTGCTTAAACTGCCAGCCGCGAAGCTTGGCGGCTTGCTTCAGGACTTCCTTGCTGTACTGCTGCTTGAGTCTGTTCAGCATCGACTGCTGCGAGGAGTTTATCTCGGCCTTCTGCGAGGCGAGATCCACCGTGAAGGTGCCCCAAGAGGAACCCTTCACTTTGAGGCCCTCGGCGGTGCTTTCGTACGTCCAGCCCAGCGCCTCGATCGCCTGCTTCAGGAGTTTGTGATGCTTGGCCTTAAACTCTACGCTCATCGTTCTGACTTCCCAGCACGGCATCGCTCAGTCCTCCTCCTCGAAAGAGACCACCCGGGCGGGACCGCTTTTGACGAGCACGTCCAGCCGGGACTTGACTTCCTCCATCCTGCGGCGGACGATCTCGCGAACCGTGCCGTCCTGCCGCAGGGCGTCGGCCATCGCAACGTCTCCGTCCAGCACCCGGCGGGCTCGAACGACAAGAGCTTTCAGTTCGTCGTCGTTCAGCACGTTCCGTCGATCGAATAGTTCTAGGAACTCGACCACCTTGTCGACGGCCGAGTCACGGAGCACCCGCTTCTTGCCGTCCAGCGAAGGTTGCAGTCGCTCGGCCAGGTGGGAGACCAACGTCAGCATCGACTCCCGCAGGGCCATGCGAACCTCGTCTTCGGCCTCGGCGAACGTCTGCTGCCACCGCTCCCGCTCCTGTCGGTAGACGGCCTCCGTGAGCTTCGCTTCGCCGGGCGGGGAGAAGTCGAACATCCGACGCTCGACCCAGAACGCTGCACGCAGACGCTCCGGTAGAGGATAGTCTTCCTCGCGGTACAAGCCTTTGAGTCCTCGCTGGGCCTCCTGCTTCAACTCGTCGTACTCGGCCAGCAGGGCGTCGGCTTCGGTGCCGTACTCGGCCTGGGCTTTGTCCAACCGAGCATACACTTCGTCCAGCATCGCGATCGGGATCAGGTTCGTGCCTCGCTTCAGGGGACAAGGCACCGCTCGCCGTTGCATCCACGAATCAAAATCGTGGGCGATCCTCTCGGCCTTGTGGTAGTGATCGCTGGCGAAGATTTGCTTCCCGATCGTGAACCGGCTCTGATCGGGCTTTTCTTCCGGCCACCTAGAGGCAAAAGCAGGAACAATTTCCACCTCACCTCGGCGAACTCTCCGATGCCGGCCGACGCGATGAAACGTCACCGCCAGGCACACCGTGTTGTCGAACAACTGACTGCTCATGTTTGGTCTCCTTTTGTTCACCCGATTACCAGGATGCGAGCATGTCCAGGCTCTCGGGTTCGGACGGTGGGAACTATGCGTCGAATTGGCCCCTCATGTTCAGTTCAGCTAAAGCAAATCCCAGCCTCTCCTGAGTCGATGTCGGTTTGTAGATGGCATATCCCTCTGCATTTTGACCGACCTTCCTCTTTTGCAGAACATGGCAATGCCCCATGTCGGCACGTTTTGCCATTCCCCTCTTTTGATTCCACTTCCTCAACTGTCGTCGAGTCGCAGGAATCCCAACAAATTCGCAAGCTTGCTCAAAATCCATCATTCAATCTCCTGTAAAAGTTACATGTGAAAAAGTTACACCTCTACGCTGCGGCGTTTCGTTCCTGTCTCGTTCAAACAATACAGACCGACCTGCGAGGCGGACAGGAAATTGCCGTCTGCCAACTGCCGCGAATCCCGAATCACGTCCCTTGCCGTCTTGCCAACCGGAGCGATGAACTGCGAAGCTTCCCGCAAGGTGACTCCCATCTTCCATGCCCGCTCGCAGCAGTTTCGGATGTCCGAACCGGCGTACATCCGATCGTCCGGTTGTTTATCCTCTCTGGCTATCGCGAAATCATCTCGATGGATCGGCCAGATCCGCTCTCGCTCCTCGTCTCCTGGAAAGTCGAACATCCAGATCCCGCCCCGGAACCGCCGGAGCAGTTCGCCGGGAATCGTGTTCAACCGGTTGGCCGTGGCGACGAAGAACACTCGGTCGCTGCCGATGGCCTTGATGACACTCATGGCCTCGCGGACATACTTTTCCGATTCACCGACTAACGAGCCCTTTGTTGCGTTCAGGTCCAACGACAAACTCAACACGCCGAACGTGTTGGCCAAAGCCTTCGAGTAGAGCGACTTGCCGGCACCGGGACAGCCGAACGCCACGATGCCGTCCCAGCCGTTGTCCTCCATCGAGTTGAGTACCACCTGTAAAGCGTCCTGGCTAGTACCGCTCAAGTCTCCCTGAGAGCCTGCCATCACCTTCTCGATCTCTTCCACCCGCACGACCAGGGCCGGCGGGTACGGTCCCTCGAACAGGGCACGGCCGAACCGCTTCGCCTGTTCCAGCCCACCGATGTCGTCGAACACCTCCCGTCCCCGATCGACGCTCAGCCCTCTGGTCTGTTCGATCATCGACCGCCGGTTTTCGGCGAGCATGCCGAAATCGATGCCAGTTTTTCGCAGGCTCATGGCCACGGCCTGCTCGGCGAGAAAGGCAGAAAGACCGACCGTGCTGTCCACCACTCTGCGAATCGTGTCGTCGTCTGTTTCCGGTCTCTCGGGCTCGGCCTCGGCGGCGGCAACGTCCATCGAGCGGGCGATTTCTTCCAGGGCCTCACGGTCGGGTAGGTCCTCGTCCATTACTACTATGTCTCCCTGGAGGGAGATCGGCAGCCGTATCTGGCGAGCCATCAGCATCAGCGTCCTCCGGCTCCGCTTGTACGGTTCGCGGAGGTTCCAAACGCCCTGGATCACCGGGGGCTCGCTGATCCACGCGTCGGCCTGAAGCATGCAAGTGATCGTGCCCTCGGGTAGATCGGCGGCCACCTCCAAAAATCCGACCGGGTTGCCCTCAGCTGCCTCGGCGTTGACGCTCGCGACGGCCTCCCGCCCGG
>JAZDLZ010000613.1:0-6993 GCA_043801535.1 Pseudomonadota bacterium | reverse complement strand
GGACCAAAGACCGAGAACGGCCTGCGCTCCCTCGGGTGCCTTGTCATGTCCATCCGACCGAGACACGTCCACGTCGGGTATCGCTGACGCTCTGGTTTCGCCGCCATCGACGGGGACCAACGAGCAACGATCACACCCTCCAAGAACGAAAAGGTTGACACTCTCCCTGATCCGGCGCCAGCGCGCCTTAAGACCACCCCTCCGCCCCACCTCTACGAGGAGGGGAACCGCGGCGCGCCATCTCCCCAGCGACCACCAAAATGGTGCAGCGCCGCGACTCGCTCTAAGGGCGGCTGCGAGCCCTCGCCGTCCCCCCCGTCGAGCAAAGCTCAACGGGGCCCGCCCTCCGCGCGGCGAAGCCGCGCTGCGCTCGTGGTCACTATCGCCGTTTTAGGGACTCTCCACCCTGGGACTCGGGTATTATTGCCCGGCGCATGCCGACCATTCTCATTGTCGATGACGACAAGCACGCGTGCAGTCTCCTCGAACGAGTGCTCAAGCTCGCCCACGGTCTTCGCCAGTATCATTTGCGCGTAGTCACCGCCGTCAACGGCGAGCAGGGCCTCGCGGTTTTCGACGCCGAAAAGCCAGACGTCGTGATCGCCGATTTGCTGATGCCGAAGATGGACGGCTTTCGCTTCTGCCAGGAGCTACGCAACCGACCAGCTGGCCGGGAAGTCGGCCTGATCGTGACCAGCGGGCTCTACCGCGATCGCGACGTGCAGACCAGGATTCGCGACCAGTTCGGAGGCGTTTTCTACGCCAAGCCGTACCAGATAGGTGACCTGGCAAAAGCGGTTGGCGAGATCCTGGCCGTCCGCATGAGTCCTGAGCAAGCATGCAAACCTGCGCCCGAATCGAGCGGATCAGGGAGCTCGAGTGGGACGAGCGGATCGGGTGGTGTGGCGAATGTGGCAAATACGACGGGCACGACGGGTACCGCAGGCACGGGTACCGCAGGCGTCGCAACTGGCGCGAGCACAAGCAGAGCGAACAGGTCGAGCCTGGCGAGCCTGGCGAGCCTGGCGAGTAGACTGAGTGGCTCGCCTGCACCGAGCGCATCGAGTGCGATGCAGGAGGCCGGTGTACATCCGGGGATCGGGACGAGCGGACCGCGCGCTGGGCTGGCCAGCGGTCTTCCACCGGTCGTGCTGCCGCCCAAGCCAGCCAAGAAGCCACAGTCCGAGATGGCGGTGATGGCTCGCACCCACGTTGGGCGAACGGCCGACGACATTGCTCCGTCGACGGTCGGACCAATGGAGGGCAACCTGGCAAGGATGCCGCTCGGTCGCTTGCTCCTTGACCTCTATGACGGAAAAGCTACGGGCGCGCTCACGCTACGTCGTGGCAGGCTCGAAAAACGGATCGATCTCGTGGTCGGATACCCGACTACTGTCAGCTCCAATAGCCGTCGAGAGATGCTCGGTCATTTCTTGGTGGCGCGCCGGATTATCAGCGAAACGCAACACCAGACGGCGATCGAAAGGGCGCACGGCGAAGGAGAGAAGCTCGGTACGGCCCTCGTCGAGCTCGGGCTGCTCACTCCCGACGAGCTCCTCAAGCAGCTCACTGCCCAGGCGTGTTTCAAGATCACCAATGCGTTGCGCTGGCAAGACGGGAGCTGGTCGTATTCTCCCGACCGGGAGCTCCTCGACCAGACTCGAGGAAACGCTCTGAATCCGTCGGCAGTAGTGCTGCTCGGGCTGCGTGAAACGGCGAGCCTGGAGGCTGCTTCCCAGAGCTGCCAGCGGGTGGCTGGTCGCAAGCTGCTCTTGACGGAACGGGGCCAACGGCTCCGGGTCACGATAACCAGGGCATTCGGTGACGAGCTCGCCAAGGCATTGGATGGCCGGCCGACCATCGAATCGCTCCTCTCGAATGGTGAGCCATCGTTTGTTCTTCCGGCAGTCGAGGCTTTGCTGATCACCGGCTGCCTGGAGGCTGGTCGCCATGCCACCGCGCCAGTCATCGGCGCTCGCCACACTACCGATCCTCTCGGCTTGACCGCGCTCTCGCGGGCGCCAGCGCGGACGGCAACGCCGCTTCCGATAGGATCCGAGGTGATGCCGGACGGCTCGCCTGCCTCGGCGACCGATGCCGGCAGTCTCTACGACTTGCTCTTCGGCATCGAAGGAGAAGGTGGCGCTTCTACCGGTGGTGGCAGCAAGACGGAACCGGGCCAAGGCGGCGGACAGCCAGACAATGCCGCTTCCGAGCTCGATTCGGGAATGGTCGCGGTCGGCTCCCTTTCCTTCGACCTCGCTGTCGAAGCCGACAAGGCAAGCCCGGAGAACAAGCAAGCCAGAGAAAACCTCATCGCCGAGTATCTCCGTATCCAAGGGAAGGACTGGTATTCGGTCCTGAAGATCGACTGCTCGGCAAGCACCAGGCAGATCGAGGAGGCGTTCACTGCGCTCGCCAGCGACTATTCCCTGGAAAACTTCGCCCGCCACGACCTCGGATGCGATTACTCCAAGCTGGACGAGCTCCATACTGCCTATCGGCGAGCGCGCACGATTCTCTTGGACGGGGAGCTGCGTGCTGCCTACGATCGCCAACTAGCCAAGGGAGGCGCTCCTCCTACCCATGAAGCACTGGGAGCGGAAATCCAATTCCGTCGTGGCGAGCAGCGGCTCGTTGCTGGCAGTCTCGACGACGCGATTGACTTCTTTCGCCGAGCGTGCGCGATCCTGCCCAATGTCGCCGACTACCACGCTGCCCTGGGTTGGGCGCTGCACCTGCGAAGCAGAGTCGGGGCCAGCGCTAGCGCCAACGGTAGCGGTCTCGGTAGCGCTCTCGACGCTGCGCTCGAGGAATCCGAACGAGCGAACAAGGCAGCAGCAGCACAGGATGTGGCCGACGCGGCAGCCCATCTCGCCCAGGCGCTGTCAATCGACCCCGATCACGCGGCGGGACACGAGTACACTGGCCGGGTCATTGTCGATACCGACGGAGACGGACGGCTAGCGGGCGAGCACCTGGAGCGTGCCTTGGCAGCCACTCCACCGAGAATGGAGGCGCTGGCCGTCCTGGAGACGCTCCGAGCTCGTCGAGGAGAGCACCGGCAGCTCGAACGCCAATACCGCAAGCTCATCTATCGGTTGAGCGAGAGCGACGCCGAAACGCTGTTCCGCCTGTGGATATCGCTGGCTCGCCTCTACCTCGAAAAGCTCGCCGATCGCGATTCAGCCCGAATCGCCTACCAGTGCGCGATACGCCAGCGGCCAGACGATGGGGAGGCACTCCGGGCGGTAGCCGAGCTTTGCGCTGCTGCCGATCAATTCCCGGATCGAGCCGAAGCACTGCGCTCGCTGTGGCGGCTCGCTCGTCGCGATCCGCGCCCGATCGTCGAGCTCTTCGAGGCAGCAGTGGCGTGCAACCGTCACGACACTGCGTTCGCTGCCGCCGGAGTACTGGTGGGTGTTGGCATGCCCAACGCCGCCGGAGCAGCCGAGCTCCATGCCAGGCTGCGCCCGAGCTGTATCGCCAGCCTGTCTCGGCCGTTCCTCACCGAGATATGGCCAGAGCTGCGGCACCCCGAGGACGAGCCCGATCTCAGCGAGCTGTTCGCCTGTCTCGAGCCCATGGCCACCGACCTCAGTCCGATTGTGCTCCAAGACCTCGATGCCAGTCCGAACGATCTTGTCGAGGAGCATTTGCTCGGCAAGATATTCCGTCGGGTCTGCGCTCGGGCAAGTCTGATTCTGGAGGTCGACTGTCCGCCGGTCATCGGGCGGGCTGATTTCGGAGGGCAGGTGCATCTTGGAGCCTGCACCCCACCAGTGCTGCTCGCCGGGCCTCGAGCCATCGATGGCTCCAACGAGCTCGAGATTGGTTTCTACGTTGCCCGATCGCTCAGCTATCTTTGGCCTGGTCGTGCCCTGGGTGGATCGCGGCCAGCACGCAAGCTCAAGTCGTTCCTTCTCGCCTGCGCAGCCGAAACCCTGGACATCGTGCCAGCGGAGGATCCCGGAGGCGATATCGCCAGAGCGAGAGCTTGGCTGAGAGCGGCGCCAAGAGACACCAAGGACCACGTCCGTCATGTTCTGGCACGAATCACCAGAGAACGCGACACCATTAATCTATCACGATGGAGAAGGGCCTTGGCTCGCTCTGCCAATAGAGTGGCTCTTCTCCTCTGTGGTGACCCTGCCGTCGCCATCCAGGCAGTCGCAACCATCGGCGCTACTGGCGATGTGGACGACTTGATTGAATTTACCCTTGGGTCTGGTTTCTGCGCTGCACGCCAGGGAGCTGGGCTGGCAATTCATTGAGTATCAGTGCAGAAAACCCTCGCCGGGAAAGATGGATGTGAGCATAATCTCCGGTATCGTTTGCAAAGGAAGAAGTAGAGAGGGCAATCCACCATGAGCATTACTGGGCAACGGCGGGTGCAGCCTACTCGAAGAATCAAGACGGCAACCGCCGACCCGTCTCTTTCAGCAGGTGAGCTCACGAAGATGAACGAAAGCGGAAGAGGAAGTCTCAAGGATACCGAAATCAAACGGTTCAATGGAGTGAAGGTGTTCTCCGCCACGATGGCGCCCGATCGCGAGCACCTTGGCGAAAAGATCACTCTGTGGTTGCGAGAGCGCCCACATGTCAAAATCGCGGACACAATCGTTACGCAATCGAGCGACGAAGCATTCCACTGTTTGGCGATTACGCTGTTCTACTGGGAAGAAGTGGATCGCGGCAAGACATCGCTGTAGCTGTAGCCAAGCTCCGCCTCCAGACTAACCACTGACTACCCTCTGATCGAGCACGCGCTTCCTCGAGTGGATCGCGCAGCCAACACGAGTTGATCCACCAGTCTCGGAAACCCGATGGTGTCGAAAGGTTTTTCGACCCGGGTGTTCTTGACCTTGGCGAGATAGTCTGCGGCGCCAGCAGTGAAAGCACCGCCAGTCATGAAGACAACGCGGTCGGCGAGGGCAGGGTCCTCGGAATGGAGCCGAGCGTGCAGCTCCATTCCCGACATGCGAGGCATCACGAGGTCGACGAGCAGAACGTCGAATTGCCGGTCTCGCTCGAGCAGAGTCCGGGCCTCCTCGCCCGAGGAGACCGCCACGAGATCGTGCTGGCGACCCAGCATGCGGCACAGGATCTCGCGAACGCCGTCCTCGTCGTCGACGATGAGTATTCGTCCTCTGACGGGAGGGCTCACCGCGGCGGTGGCGATCCGGTTGTCGCGCTTGCTCCAGTCTCGGGGCAGTCGCGGCAACTTGACCGAGAAGCGGGTACCCTTGCCGACCTCGCTCGTGAAGCTGATTGTGCCGCCGAAACCGGTAACGATGTTCCGGCAGATCGAGAGGCCGAGGCCCGTTCCGACGCCGACACCCTTGGTGGTGAAGAACGGCTCGAAGATGCGGTCTCGGTGCTCTGGTGCGATTCCTTTGCCCGTATCGCTGACCTCGGCGCACACCATGTCCCCGTCGGCCCAGACTCGCACTCGGATTTCGTTGTGCTCCAGCCGTCCTTCGTCGATGGCGTGGGCCGCATTGACAAGCAGATTCAAGAACACCTGGGCGAGCTTGCCGTCGGACGCGAGCACCGCCGGGACGCTGGAGAAGTCCTTTACCAGGCGGGCGCGATACTTGATCTCGTTGAACGCCATGGTAACGGCGTGCTCGACGGCGGCCTTGACATCGACGGGAGCGATTTCGGTGTGCTCGCCCTGCGAGAAGGTGCTCAGACTGCGCGAGATGCGCCTGATTCGCAGAGCACCGGCCAGCGCTTCCCGCAAGCGGCCGAGCGCATCGGAGAACATTGCCGGGTTGAAGACTTTCTGATCGTCACCCAGCGCCTGCGCCACTGCGTCTTGCCCGATTCGCGTCGAGAGCTCGTCGTGGCAGCGTCGCATCAGGTCGGCGAGCTTGGGCAGGTCGACGATCAGGCTCTCGATGTGAAAGAGAACGTACGAGAGCGGATTGTTGATCTCGTGAGCAACGCCGGCGGCCAGCATGCCCATGCTGGTGAGCCGATCGGACTGAGCGAGGCGCGCCAGTAGCGCTTCGCGCTCTTTCTGTGTCCGCTCTTCGCTCGCGCGCAGCGCCGCCTCGGCAAGCTTTCGCTCGGTAATGTCGAGGCAGGTACCGACCAGCCGAGTCGGCCGAGCTCGGTCGTCGAGCATGACCTGACCTCGGGCAGCGAGATCGCGCCACCTGCCGTCGTGGAGGCGAACGCGGTATTCGGTGTCGTATGGCCGATCCAACTTCAGGGCGTCGGTAACGTCGTTCTCCACCCGGAGGCGATCGTCGGGGTGCAGCGACCCGAGGAATTGTTCGTATCGTGCCATCTGGGCGGGCTCGCAATCGAACAGCCGAAAGAACTCGGGGGATCCGGAGATCTCGTCCTTGCCGGGATTCCACTCCCAGATCCCCAGACGCGCTACCCGCTGGGCCTCCTGCAAACGCTCGCTGGCCTGGCGGAGAGCCCCCTCCGTGCGCCTGTGCTCGGTAACGTCCCGGACCGTCCCCCGCAGCCCGACAATCTGCCCGGTACTGTCGCGGACGACTCCACCCCAGGCGTCGGTCCACCGACTAGTGCCGTCCGGACGGATCCCCTCGAGCTGGAGGTTGTATGGCTCGCCAGTGTGCAGAGCTCTGTCGACGGCGGTTTTCAAGCGCTCCCAGCTCTCCGGCGCATAGAACCTGGGCAGCTCGGCAAAGGTGGGCTCGCGCTGCCCTGGTTCGAGGCCGCTGATGTGGAACAGCTCGTCGTTCCACGTCACCACGTCGGCGCGCAAGTCCCAGTTCCAGACCCCAAGGTGCGCGAGGTGGTGCACCTCCTGGAGCTCGGCTTGACGAGCGGCCAGAGCCTCGACGGTCTTCTCGAGCGCCTCCTCGGCCTTCCTCCGAGTCTGCTCTTCCCGCTCCCTTTGCAGCCGCGCGTCGAGGATTGGCGCGATGACGTTGCCGATGGTCTGAAACAGGGCAACATCCTTTTCGCTGTAGTCGGTCTTCTTGTTCGCGACCTGCAGGAGCCCGACGA
>JAZDLZ010000608.1:0-2235 GCA_043801535.1 Pseudomonadota bacterium | reverse complement strand
GTCGCCATTCGGCATTGTCGTCGGAGTGAAAAGCGCTGGAAACCCCGGATGGCCTGGGGCCGTCATGCCCGCGCGGGCCTGCCAACGCTGTTGATGCCGTCGACAACGATGCTGGCGAGGTCCTTGACGCTTGGGAGACGCCGCCAGCTCGAGACGCTCTGGTCGAAATCTGGACAATCAATGCCTTCGTTCGCCCGGTCTGGATTGGAACGAGAGCATCGACTCGACGAGCGTACTCCGCTTCTAGCGAACGAATCAGTGCGGCGAAGTCCCAGGGAAGATGGTGGGCTGGCTCGGGAGGTAAAAGCCGCCATAGCCCACCGTCGGGACCAGGCGGCAACAAATGTGCGGCGTGGACCCTGCCAGCGCGTCCGCCGCGCTCGACGCCGAGCGCGGCCACGAGGTCGAGACGAAGAAGGACAAGGTCGGTCAGGTCGTCTTTGGACAGCGGTTCTCCGCGAAGATGAGTGTGCACGAGTCGCAAACCGCGAAAGCGGCCTTTCGAGCCGCGCAGTCGGCCAACGTCGGGCAAAACTAGCCTGTGGGCATCTCCCACCACGACGTGCTCGATTCGGCCGAGCCGATCGATCAGGATTCCAACTTGTCGTCCGATCTCGTCCGAACACTCGCAGAGGAATGTCGCAAGCTCCGGACCAACGACCTCGTTTGGGGCGAGTCTCCGTCGATAGATCCGTTCGAGCATCCGGACCTGCGCGGGTCTTAGACCGTTTACGTTTCCGGTGACTTCCAGCATTGGTCGATTCCAAGTATAATGTATGACCACATATGGCCGGCTACCGTGCCTTGGTCGTCCATCAGCAGCCAGAGGCGCTGGGCGAGCTCGTCGAAATACTCTCTGGACCGCAGTTGGCGGTCGATACAGCACGTAGCGCGACTGAAGCACTCCATAAAGTCTCGGCCATAGACTATGCAGTAATAATCGCGGATCACAAGCCACCAGAGCTCGATGGCATCAAGCTCTTGGAACGCACCGCGGTATTCTGCCAAGACGCGATGCGAATCGTGCTCGTGCCTGATCCTGCTGCCATGGGGGCTACCGAAGAAAAGCTTGCCGGCACGATCTTTCGTTTCTTTTCCAAGCCCTGGGAAAGAAGGCAGCTGACCGGAATCGTCGCCGAGGGACTGAAGCTTCACCGACTAGAACGTGAGCAGCAAGAGCTAATCCGCAAGCTGGGCATCGAATACCAAAAGCTCCAACGACGGGAGCGACTGCTCGATACGGTGGTCAGGGAGCGTAACAAGGAGCTCGAGGAGAGTTACCTCAAGCTCAAGGCGGCGAACCGCCAGGCACTGCTCGTCCTCGCCGAAGCGATCGAAGCAAAAGATGCCTATACGAAAGGTCACTGTGGCCGCGTCGCTACCTATGCAATGGCTCTCGCCAAGGAAGCGAGCTATCCGCGTGAATCCATGGAAGCGCTCGAGTTTGCCGCTTTCCTTCATGACATCGGCAAGATTGGAGTGCGCGACGCGGTTCTACTCAAGGATGGACCACTCGACGAACAAGAGTGGCAGCACATGCGGCTTCATCCGATCAAAGGTCACGAGATTGCGGTCCAGATCGAAATGCTTGGACCGGCGCTGCCAGCGATTCGCAATCACCACGAGAGATGGGATGGCAAGGGCTATCCTGACGGGCTTGTCGGCGAAGCCATTCCCCAGTCGGCTCGCATCGTGGCCATTGCCGATGCGTACGATGCCATGGCTACCGATCGGCCATACAAGCGGGCACTTCCGCTCGCGGAGTGCGAGGGGTTGCTCGGCAAAAATGCTGGCATCATGTTCGACCCTGCGCTTGTTGGTATTTTCGTCAGTCGACATATCGGGGCTCTGTTTCTGGACGAAAAAACAATCACTGGCACTACGCCCTGATCCGGCGCTAGCGCGCCTCGAGACCTCCCTGGCTCCGGCTGTGCCGGGTTGGGGCTACACGAGAGTGTGGCGTAGGATTGGTACACCAATCGAGCTTGGAGCCTGTGGTAGAATGACCGCCTCGCCAACCAAGGATTCATCATGGCCGTTCGCCGTGTTCTAGTCATCGACAGTGACACCGATTTCGCCGACTTCCTGGGACAATCGCTCGGATCCTATGGGATTCAAGTCGAGGTGATTGCTGACGGAAGTGAGGGCCTTATCTACGCTCAGCAGACGAGTCCCGTGGCTCTTTTCATCGCGGTGGATCTGCCCGACAAGGTAGGCTACGCGATCTGCAACAAG
>JAZDLZ010000580.1:0-6115 GCA_043801535.1 Pseudomonadota bacterium | reverse complement strand
GTCTGCGGTTGCACCCCGCCAGCGTGCTCGGATCGAGACGAACGGCACGCGCTCCGTGACGTCGAGCAATTGGTCGGGTCGGACGGTCGCCTCGCCGATGCCGCCTTCGAACGACTGGTGCGTCGTGGTAGAAGCGCGATCGCCGTCGTGGAAACCGGTCTTTATCGAGCCGAGGCACCCGGCCGTGTCCGGGTTGTACGAGTGCTGGGCGCCATCGGGTCAGCCGAGGCGGCGCCTATCCTGCTCAATCTGGCTCGTCGGGATCCTGACGCTGCGGTGCGCCAAGAGGCAGAAAGTGCCTTGCGCAGCTTGACACCCAACTAGCAATCTCCTACCTTTCCCCCCGCCTCTGATGCCGATCGAATTCAACAACACCGCGAAACAGAAACTCGACGAGCTGATTGCTCGCTACCCTAACCCCCAGGCGGCATGTTTGCCGGCGCTGCACCTGGCTCAACAGGAGCTCGGGTGCTTGTCGCCCGACGCTCTCCGCGCCGTTGCCGAGTATTTGAAGTTGCCGCTCGTGCACGTGTACGGAGTCGCCACCTTCTATACGATGTTTCATCGCGAGAAGGTGGGCAAGAACGTGCTCATGGTGTGCACCAATATTTCCTGCATGCTGCGTGGGGCAGACGACATCCTCAAATACCTCGAGGAGCGTCTCGGAATAAAACCTGGCGAGACAACCGCCGACGGAGCATTCACGCTCATCGAGGAGGAGTGTCTTGCTGCCTGTGCTAACGGTCCGGCGATGATCTGCGGCACCGACTATCAGCTCGATCTCACCAGAGAGAAAGTCGATCGAGCTCTCGATGAGCTCGGACACACGCGCCGTGCCGATTCCGCCGTGGTTGCCCAAGCCGCTGCGGCGACAGTAGAGCAGGGCGGATCGCCGGTGGCGAATCATGCTCGAGCCGGCGATGGCACAGAGCAGAGTCCCACGAGTGGTTGCAGCAAGCGGGAGCGTGTCAACTGATGCCGCAAGGTCGTGATACCAAAGTCCTGACCCGCAACTTCGGCGACGAGGAAGCCAAGACTGTCGCCCGATACGAGTCGCTAGGCGGCTATCGTGCCCTGCGCCGAGCCCTGGCGATGAAGCCGGCCGAGATTGTCGACGAGGTGAAGAAATCCAACCTGCGCGGTCGGGGAGGTGCCGGTTTCTTCACCGGAGTCAAATGGGGCTTCATACCCAAGGACGCCACTACGGTCTATCTGGTCTGCAATGCCGACGAATCTGAGCCAGGCACCTGCAAGGATCGCGAGCTGATCTACTGGGATCCCCACCAGCTCATCGAAGGCATCATCATTTCTGCGTACGCCCTTTCGAGTCATCAGGCCTATATCTACATTCGCGGCGAGATGATGCGGGAGCACGCGGTGCTCGTTCGCGCCGTCGGCGAGGCCTACGCTCGAGGCTATCTCGGTCGCAATGTGGCCGGATCCGGCTATGCGCTCGACCTGACAGTGCATCGAGGTGCTGGTGCCTATATCTGCGGTGAAGAGACTGCTCTCCTCAATTCGCTCGAGGGTCGTCGCGGTCTTCCGCGCTTGAAGCCTCCTTTCCCGGCAATCAAAGGATTGTTCGGCCAGCCAACCATCGTCAACAACGTCGAGACCCTGGCCAACATTCCTCACATTGTTACCAATGGCGGAGCCTGGTTTGCCGAGCTCGGGATCGGCAAGTCGGGGGGCACCCGGCTACTGGGCGTCTCCGGACACGTGGTGAAGCCTGGCGTATTCGAGCTGCCAATGGACATCACCATGCGGGAGGTCGTTTTCGACGTGTGCGGCGGCATTCCTGGCAATCATCGCGTCAAGGCGGTGATTCCCGGTGGTTCATCGATGCCACCACTCGACGAATCAGAGCTCGACGTGCCCATCGAGTTCGACGCCTTGATGAGCGATCCCCGCATCAAGGAAGTCGAGGTACGCCCTGGCGTGAAGTTCGACGTCGGTGGAGGGCGAACCCTGCGAACGATGGCTGGTTCCGGCGGCGTGGTGGTGATGGACGAAAGCACCGATCTCGTGGCCGCCTGTGCGCGCATCATTCGATTCTACGCCCACGAAAGCTGCGGCCAGTGTACGCCTTGCCGGGAAGGTACGGGCTGGATGGCCCGCGTTTGCACTCGGCTGGCGCAAGGTGACGGCAGGCCAGGAGACCTCGATCTCTTGGCTTCGATTGCCAATGGCATTGCTGGCAACACCATTTGCCCGCTCGGTGATGCCGCGGCTTGGCCGATGCTCGCCTTCCTCACCAAGTTTCGTCCCGAATTCGAGGCCAAGCTTGCTGGCAGCCGCGCCATGGCCGCCTTCGCGAAGTCGCCTCGCGACTCCAACTACGACCCCGAGCTTGCGCCGGCAAGCAGCACCGCTGGCGCAGTGGCAACAAAGGAGAGCGCATGATTGGGTTGCCAATGCTGAGCGGTGCAGCCCTTGCGTTGACCCACACCGCGATCGTGGCTGGTGCCGGCGCTGTCGGCGCTGCCGGTGCTGCCGGCACTGCCGGAATAGGCGAGACAGTCCTTTTCTGGCTGTTCGCCCTGATTGCCGTGGGCGGAGCGCTCGGAATGATAACCAGGCGCAACGTGGTCGCGGCAGTAATGTGCTTGGTGGCGACCATTGTCGCCCTCGCTGGACTTTACGTTCTCCTGCTCGCCCAGTTCCTGGCCGTCATTCAAGTAATCGTTTATGCCGGAGCAATCATGGTCCTCTTCGTTTTTGTAATAATGATGCTGAACAAGGAGGACGACGCACCCTGGGCATTGCGCGGCTTGTTGATAAAAGTCCTCGCGGGTGGAGGACTGGCCTATCTCATGGCCAGAGTTGGTAGCGTGGTGTGGGACGCTGGCTTCTCCCCGGAGCGCGCCTGGAATCCAGGCCAGGCCGAGACGTTCGGATCGATTGGCCAGGTCGGTCAGGCTTTGTTCACCGACTACTTGTTTCCATTCGAAGCAGTATCGCTCGTGCTCCTCGTCGCCGTAGTTGGCGCGCTGGTTCTTGCCAATCCTCGCCGTCCGGGTGTTGCAGCGGCAGCGGATTCCGGCGCTGCGGCTAGAATCGAGGTCGGCGAGGCCGGGACTGCCCAGGAGGGCGGGCAATGAACGGCAGCCTCTTCGCCACGGTTTCACCGTCGCACTTTCTGATACTGGCCGCGTTGCTGTTCGCCATTGGCGTGATCGGCGTCCTCATGCGGCGCAGCGTCCTCATCGTGCTCATGTCCATCGAGCTAATGATGAACGCGGCCAATCTGACCATCCTGGCCTTTGCCAGGCAATGGCACGACATCAACGGCCATGCGCTGGCCATGCTGGTGATTGCGGTCGCGGCAGCCGAGGCAGCGATCGGTCTGGCCATCGTCGTCCGGGTCTTCCGCATTCTTCGGCATTCGGAAGTCGATCGCCTCACCGCGCTAAAGCACTAGCGAGAATCCAGAGTGACCCACGCAATGAAGCCAGAACAATGAAGAATCGAACGAGTGGTAATCCGTCCGTGTCACCCCCAGACAGTCGGTTAGGATAGCCGTGGAGAGCGCACAGTCATTTCCTCTATTTCTGATTCCGCTCCTGCCGCTTGGCGGTGCTGCCATCAATCTCTTGATTGGTCGCAAGCTCAACCGAACGGTGGTGCACTCAATTGCCTGTCTCTCAGTAGCTGCCGCCGCTCTGCTGGCAATCCACGCAGTCGCTGGCCCGCTATGGGAGTTGTGGAATAGCTGGCACAAAGCCGGCGGCGCCGGACCTGCTCCTGTCATCAACAGCATTCTCTACACCTGGATCCAGTCGGGCGACTTGACGATCTCGCTTTCGTTCATGCTCGATCCGCTCTCGGCGGTGATGATCCTGACAGTCACCATCGTCGGTTTCTTGATCCACGTCTACTCGGTGGGCTACATGGCCCACGATCCTCGCTACGCTACCTACTTCGGCTACCTGAACTTGTTCACTGGCGCCATGCTGACGCTGGTGCTCGGCGACAGTCTCCCAGTCATGTTTATCGGCTGGGAAGGCGTGGGTCTGTGCTCCTACTTGCTGATCGGCTTCTGGTTCGACAAGGAAAAGAACGCCCACGCCGGCCGGAAAGCCTTCGTTGTCAACCGCATTGGCGATTTCGGATTTCTCCTCGGCATCTTCGTCCTCTACGCTGCCACCGGGAGCATGGATTTCGCCGGTCTGAAGGAATCGGCGGCCCAGCTCACCGAGCCTCTCGGCAGCACCGGATTGCCCATTGCCTTCTTCGCTGGCCTGCTCCTCTTCGTCGGAGCGTGCGGCAAGAGCGCCCAGATTCCGCTCTACGTCTGGCTGCCCGACGCGATGGCCGGCCCAACACCAGTGTCGGCCCTCATTCATGCTGCGACCATGGTGACTGCCGGCGTGTACATGGTTGCCCGCATGGGCTTCCTCTATTTGGCAGCACCCCAGGCACTGATGGTGGTTTCCGGGGTTGGCGCGCTCACTGCGCTCGTGGCAGCCGCGATCGGCTTCGCCCAGACCGACATCAAGAAGGTGCTGGCCTACTCGACGGTGTCGCAGCTTGGCTTCATGTTCGTCGGAGTCGGCACCGGTGCGTTCGCGGCCGGCATCTTCCACCTCTTCACTCACGCCTTCTTCAAGGCTGGTCTCTTCCTCGGCGCTGGCTCGGTAATGCACGCCATGGGAGACCGGACCGAGATCATGCAGATGGGTGGGCTGCGCCGCAAGTTGCCCTGGACCCATCTTTCGTTCCTGATCTATTGCCTGGCGATTGCCGGCATCTTTCCGTTCGCCGGCTTCTTTTCCAAGGACGAAATCCTCCTTGGCGCGTTCACCGCCCATCTCGACGGCTGGCCGGCCTGGTATGGCAAGCTGTTGTGGGTAGTGCTGTCGGTTGCCGCGCTTGGCACCGCCTTCTACATGTGGAGGCTCTACTTCCTCGTCTTCGGTGGCAAGTGCCGCGCTGACGAAGAAACTGCCAAGCACGCTCACGAATCGCCGCCGGAGATGACGGTCCCGCTGCTCGTCCTTGCAGGCGGGGCAGCTCTTCTCGGACTGCTCGGAATGCCAGCCGTGTTCGGTTTCCCCAACTACTTTGCCGAGTGGCTGGCACCCTCCCTCGCTGGTAGCGCGCATCACGCCCATGCCGGCACGACGTGGACGCTCATGGTCATTGCCCTCTTGGCGGGAGTCGCCGGGATTGCCTTGGCAGCGTTCTTCTACAAGGACGGGCCCAGCACCAGAGTCGCGAGCCTGGTCGGCGCGATCGGGCCGATCCATCGGTTTGTCAGCGCCAAGCTGTACGTCGACGAGCTCTATGACTTGGTGGTGGTCAGGCCTTTCCGCTGGCTGGCCACGGCCGTCTACAACATCGTCGACCGTTTCGTCATCGACCTCGTGTTCGTCAACGGCGCAGCGTTCGCGGTGGACGTATTCGGACGATTCGTGCGCTTGTGGCAGAACGGCGATGCTCAGCGCTATCTGGCTGCCATCGTAATCGGGGCTGGGGCAATGGTTTTCTGGGTGACCACCTGGCCACTGCCCTCGCCGGCCTTCAGCATGATGCAAGGTGACGGAAACCGCTATCAGTTCGTGGCCGACATCGGCGCAGGCCCGGCTGCGGCGCAGGCCGAGATTCGCTGGGACTTCGACAGCGACGGCAACACCGATGCCGTTGGCAAGGACGTGTCCTGGGCCTTCCCGGCTGCTGGAACCCACAAGGTAACCCTGATCGTGCGCGATCCCATGTTCGGCTCGGAGCGAAAAACGGTCCGTAAGATACTCGTCCAGGCGGGCACTGCCACGGGGCCTCGGACAGAGTCCTCGGCCGTCAACAGCGCGCGCGACGACGGCGATCCGGGAAGGCTAGCGTTCGGTGCTCTAGGCGGCGAGGTGGTCAGTCTGAATGCCCAGGCAGGCCGGCGGCGAGTCGAGGCTGGTTTGCACAGTGTGGGTGATGATCGCGAGCGCCCAGGAGGAGCTGCCCGTGGCAATGACTCCATGGTGGCGGGAGGAGGTCTGCGATGAGTGGCTTGACGCTTCTGGCTGTGCTTGCCCTGCCGCTTCTCGGAGTACTGGCGCTGATGCTCGTTCCCCGCCAGGAAGAAGGGCTTCTCCGTGGCTTGGCGCTCAGTTGCTCGCTCTCG
>JAZDLZ010000545.1:0-2133 GCA_043801535.1 Pseudomonadota bacterium | reverse complement strand
CCCTCTTGTTGCAGGTCATCAGGGTGTGGTGGCGGGTGTGGCCTTTAGCCCCAGCGGCGGCTTGCTGGCGTCGGCGGGTCACGACCGCGGTGTGCGGATCTGGGAAACCGGCAGTGGCGGCAGCGAGGAATTGGCGCCTCGTCACGTTGCCTTGGTCTATAGCGTTGCTTTCAGCTCGGACGGGCGAGCCCTGGTTTCGAGCGATGCCAATGGTAGTGTAGTGCTGTGGGATGTCCAGACCCGTTCCCGAAGCGGACGTCTGCAGGCTGCGGCTACTGTCTATAGCGCTGCAATCAGTGCCGACGGAACCTTGGTCGTTGCCGCAAGCTGGGACGGCTCGGTGTACGTTTGGGATCGAGCGACGCTGCAGCAGAAAGCCCAGCTTCGTGGACACGAGGGCATGGTGTTTGGCGTGGCGTTTGCGGCGGGCGACTCTTCGTTGATCTCCGGCGGCTTCGACGGCACCGTTCGCAAGTGGGATCTGGCCAGCAACACCGGCACGATTCTGGGTAGACACGATGCTCCAGTCATGCGGCTGGCTATCAGTCCCGACCAGAGGTTCCTGGGAGCTCCGAGCTACGACGGCACTGCCCATCTCTGGGATCTCGGGACGGGCAGAGCTCTCGCGGTCCTGCGCGGTCACCGCGGCGCGATCGGCGAGTTGCGCTTCAGTCCCGACGGCAAGTTGGTCGTAACCGGCGGAGCCGACGGCACGGTACGCACCTGGGATGCCAGGACCGGCCGTCCCTATTGGCGGGCGCCGCTCCTGCTGCGCTCGCCTCCGCGCGTGTCGACCCACCTGGGCTGGTTTCGGCTCGACGGTAAAACGAGCGCAACAATCGAGGACAGCGAGCTGTCGGCTTCCAGGCTCTGGCGCCGAGCAGTGGCAGAGCAGGCCAGGATTGCAGCTCAGTCGCCTCAGACGGTGCTCGCGATTTCAGGCCGGTCTGCAGCCAGCCCTGCTGCAGCAAGCGACGACGGCGGATTGCTCTGCCTTCTCACCTATGACGACGAGCTTCAACTCTGGAGCATGTCCGCTGACCGGCTGCTGGCGAATGCTCCCTTGAGCAGCACGATCGACAAGACGCCAGCAGCGCCGGCGCTGATCGCTGGCGGCAAGGCAGCTAGCACGCCCAAGACGCCCAAGACGACCAAGACGACCAAGACGACCAAGACGACCAAGGAGATCCCAATCATGCCGCGGCTCGTCGCCACCGGGCATGGCTGTCTGGCGTTGGTGGCCGGTCGCGCGTCTTTCCTCGACGGTACTGGCACTGGCACTGCCGGCATGGCCGAAGCCGAAAAGGATCGACATGACGCAGGCCGCGGTGGCTACGCGATTCGCGAGCTGGCAAACAAGGCTAGCGCCATTGCCTACCAGGCAGATCGGATTCTCGTTGCTGCCGGCGGGCATGCGCTGGTGCTCGACGAGAACGGAAACGAGCTGGCCAAGGTGGTGGTCGAGCAGGGCGTGAGCGCGCTCGGTCTGATCGACGGCGGCCGATTGCTGGTGGTCGGGTACGACGCCGGTGACCTCGAGCTCTTGCCCATCATTGCTGGCGCTGGCAAGCCGAGCTTCAGTTTCGAGGAAACCGTGCCCGCGGCAGTAGAGCGAATCAGCGAAGGTCCGCGCCAAACACTGATCGTAGGCTACGCGAGCGGCCACCTCGGTATCTGGAGCCTGGAGAGCGGAAAACGGCTCCGCCACTTCAAGCTTCACGGCCCGGTCGTTCATCTTTTCGTCGATGGCGAGACTCGCCGCCTCTACGCGGCCACCGAGGTTGGCGATTACCAGGCAATCGACCTCTCCGCGCTCTACCAGGACTACTGCGAGCTACTCGTCGACGTCTGGAACAACGTGCCAGTAGTATGGCGGGCAGGTGTGCCAGCGCTCGTTGTGCCGCCGGCTGGGCATCGCTGTATGGCTGGTATTCCAGTAGAATCGATAGGCAGGATGGCTGATTGAGATGGGTGCGGCGCCCGAAGACCTGCTGTTTGCGTCAGGCAGTATGGTTGACCACTATCAGGTCATCCGGCTGATTGGCCGCGGCGGGATGGGCGACGTGTACTTGGCTCGCGATACCAAGCTAGGGCGGCGGGTGGCGTTGAAGGTGATTCGCGCCAGTCGGCTGT
>JAZDLZ010000541.1:0-2930 GCA_043801535.1 Pseudomonadota bacterium | reverse complement strand
TCTTCCCGTTGCTTGGTTTCACGCGAACCCACTTGGGAAAGGGTTGGCTTGGATTGGCTTGTCGTTCGTTGTTGAAGATTACGACATGAGACGGAGCGCGCAAGCTTGCACGCCTGCGTTTGTGTAGCTGCTGATTGCGCTGTGGTCCGTTCTGGTCAGTCAGCTCGTTTTCCTTGGCTCGTCTATTCTCCTTGGCGTGGCTCGTCTTGGTGGCTCGTGGCTGCGCGACCCGCTTCGGCTGCCTGTTTGTGCCCTCGAGAGGCTCGCAGGTAGGCGAAGGGTACACAGTGTAGTCCGACGATGCAAGCGAGAGTGGGCAACGAAAAAACCAAACAGGCAAGTGGCATCAGCACCGCTTTAAGTGGTAGCCAGACCACTAAAAACGGCAATCGCGCCAACCGAGAAATAGCCTGAAAACGCGCCTCTTTACGCCACATCAAGTAATCACCGTTACGCATCACATTGATGGCATGCAAGCTGCTGTATGCATGCCCACCAATGATGCCCCCCCCACGCCGATGCTCCCTTGAATGCGAGATCTTCCTCGCGTTCGAGCGAATCACCCCTCAATTGGCCAGAACCCAGCTCCTGCTACAGCCAATCGCCAAGCGCCTCGACAGCGCCATTCTCAAAAGGGTAACGCTTCACTATCAGGAAGAGCTCGATGCCTTGGCTATCGAGTTGTGTGTCGACCGGGACCGAATGCCTGCTGACCTCACCATGGAAATGCTGCGAGCAGTGGCCGCCGCCGGAGGGACCGTTATCGAGACTGATCGGCTCAAGGCAGAAGATTGTCGCCGCTTCCGTGCCGCAGTGCTACCACTCTATGGACTACGTGTTACCGGAATACGTACTATCGAAGGTGCATTGAGCGTGCTTGCTCAGCATTTGAGGGTCCCACTGATGACGAACGCCAAAGGGGAACACTTCGAGCAACGGATCGAAGTTCGCTTTCGCCGAGGGGATAGCTGGCAACTCGGCCGACCGCGCAGCCTGTCGATCGACGGAATCTACGTCGCCACCGGTTGTCCTCCGCGCTGCGGCGACGTCGTCGAGATCGAGGTAGCCTGCTCTCCAGCTCGTTTTCTCACTCACGCGGCAGTGCTCCACGTCACCCTGCCCGAAACCGCAGCCGAGCTTGGCGCCGCCGGTTTCGGCGCGCGATTCCTGAAGTCGGGGCCTCGAGAGGAAGAAAACCTCCGCCATCTTCTCACTATTGCCAGAGAAGCCGTGCCAACCCTGGCTCCCCCTCCTCGGCGACGCGAGCTGCGCTATCCTCTCTGCTGGCCAGTGACGGTGGGTCGCGACAACACCCAGACAACGACCACCGCGCTAGATATCTCGGCCCACGGAATGTTCATCGCCGGCATGGTGCCCGCAAACAGACCGGTGGAGATCACCATCGAGCCTGACGAGCCCGATGCGGGAGACCAGCCGCTACGGGCTCGGGCTCGGGTAGTACGAGCAGTGCCCCTTACCCTCGCTCGCTCGCGCGGAATTCCCTCGGGAACCGGTCTCGAGATCACTGGTGTCGCAGCCGAAGACAGTGACCGCTTTGAACGCTTCGTCGAACGGGTCGCCCAGAGGGCGATGCGCACCGTGGTCATCGGAGCTGCCCCGCGCCGGGCATCGGAGCTCCATGCCGAGCTCGCCGCCGCCGGCTATGCCGTGGGGAGCGCAACCGATCCCCCTTCCCTTGTTGCCCGCGCCGCCGCGACTGCCAAAGCGCCCGATCTCGTGGTCCTCGATTCTTCTCTTGACCAGGGTGACCTACGAGCAGCCCGCGCAGTTAGCCGAGCGCTCTCGGCTCGAAGAATCCCCACTCTGGCGGTCGATGCGCAGAAGTGTCTGGCAGTCCGCCGGCTAGCCGACAGCATGCTCATTTGTTGAAGGGCGGCTGCGTGCCCTCGCCGCCCCCCCATCTCTACGCAGCGACTAGCGCGCCTCGACCGCCTCCTTCTCCTTGGCGTACATGACGATTGGCGCTGCCCCGCGATCGATCACTTCCTCGTTGATCAATACCTCACGGATGTTCGGCTGTGACGGGATCTCGTACATGATTTCCAGCATCGCGCTCTCGAGGATTGCCCGCAAGCCGCGAGCCCCGCTCTTGTGTATCAACGCATGCTGGGCGACCCGTTGAAGCGCACCTTTGGTGAACTTCAGCTTTACGCCGTCCATCTCGAACAGCTTCTGGTACTGCTTGACCAGAGCGTTCTTGGGTTTGGTCAGAATCTCGATGAGCGCTTCTTCGTTCAGCTCGTGCAGCGGGGCGATCACTGGCAGCCGTCCGACGAATTCCGGGATCATGCCGTACTTGAGCAGATCCTCGGGCTGGACTTCCTTGAGGAGGTCCCAAACCCGCCGCTCCTTCCGAGACTGGATCTTCGACCCGAAACCAATGATCCGCTGGCCGACCCGGTGCTCGATTATTTCCTCGAGTCCAACGAATGCACCGCCGCAAATGAACAGAATGTTGGTGGTATCGACCTGGAGAAACTCCTGCTGAGGATGCTTGCGACCGCCCTTGGGCGGAACGCTGGCAACCGTACCCTCGATAATCTTGAGGAGAGCCTGCTGGACGCCTTCACCAGAAACGTCCCTGGTAATCGAGGGGTTGTCGGTTTTGCGCGCGATCTTGTCAATCTCGTCGATGTAGACAATCCCTCGCTGGGCCTTTTCGATATCGTGATCGGCGTTCTGAAGCAGACTGACGATGATGTTCTCGACGTCCTCGCCGACATAGCCTGCCTCGGTGAGGTTGGTGGCATCGGCTATCGCGAACGGGACATTCAGAATGCGAGCGAGCGTCTGGGCAAGCAGCGTCTTGCCGCATCCAGTGGGACCAAGAAGAAGAATGTTCGATTTCTGCAGCTCGACCTCGTCGCCGCCAGCAGCAGATACCTTGGCATCGATCCGTTTGTAGTGGT
>JAZDLZ010000539.1:0-2777 GCA_043801535.1 Pseudomonadota bacterium | reverse complement strand
TCGGCCATTCATTGGAGTGCCATGTCACCGTCGCGCCGCCGATTGCTGCGGCGAGAATAGCACCTCGAAAGAGGAATGGAACAAGGAACTAGGGACTAGGCACAGGGAACAGCACAACCAACGGCTTTTGTTCACACCCATTGCCGATTGAGTATCCCGCCGCAGAAGCGACCGCGTGCAGAAAGGCATAGCTGAACTGCTGCTTTTGTTGAGCGCTGTGCATAGAGACAGAGGACTGGAGACCGAGAACGGTTCGCGTCGTCGTAGAGGAGCTACATGCCCTTGTACGGGTTGGGACCGATCTCGCGAATCTTTTCGGCGAATTCGTCGAAGATCGCCGGCAGCTTGTCGTAGTCGCTGATGGCGAGCTGAACGACCTTGACGCGCTCGGGCTCGAGCATGAGCCTCGTCAGGGTCTCCTTGAGGTTGTCGAGACGCCGGTTGGCGAGCTCGGAGCCCTTGACGAAGTGACACTGGTAGTCGTCGCCGAACTTGCAGCCGACCAGTATGACGCCGTCGATGCCCTTGGATAGCGAGTCGGCGATCCACACGATGTTCACCGAGCCGAGGCAGCGCACCGGGATGACCCGGATCATCGGGTCGTAGGTGCTGCGGTTCATGCCGGCGATGTCCATCGCCGGGTAGGCGTCGTTCTCGCACACCAGCGCCAGGACGCGCGGCTTCTCCTCGTCCTCCTCGGGTACTTCGATCGACTTGATCATCGAGGCGATCATGTCGACCGAGTAGTTCTTGAAGGAGACGATGCGCTCCGGGCAGGCGCCCATGCAGACACCGCAGCGCCGGCAACGGCTCAGGTTCGGCTTGGGCGTTCCCTTCTCGTCCTCGTCGAGAGTCCCGAACGGGCACTCCTCGGTGCAGCGCTTGCACTGGGTGCAACGCTGGAGGAAGAAGCTCGGATAGGAAAGGTCGCCGGAGCGCGGGTGCACTGCCGTTCCTCTGCCCACCGAGCTGATGCACTGGATGGCCTTGAGCGCGGCGCCAGCGGCGTCGTCGACGGCAGTCGACGCGTCCATGGGCTGGCGAATCGTGCCTGCCGCGTAGATGCCGGTTCGCTGGGTTTCGTAGGGGAAGCAGATGAACTCCGAATCGGCGAATCCGTGATTCACCGTCGGTAGCTCCTTGCCTTTGCGATAGGTCAGATTGAGGGTCGGGTTGTCGGCGGTCGCCGGCACCATACCGACGGCCAGGACCACGAGGTCCGCGGGAATCTCGACCTTCTCGCCAAGCAGGGTGTTCTCTGCCTCGATCACCAGGTTGTTGCCGGCCTCTTCTCGCACCCGGACGACCTCGCCCCGGGTCAGGAAGATGCCTTCGTCCTCCTGGACGCGCTTGTAGAAGAGCTCGTGCTCACCGGGCGCCCGCAGATCCTTGTAGATGATCGTGGCACGCGCATCGGAATTGCTCTCGCGGACGTAGAGCGCCTGCTTCAACGAGGTGCGGCAACACACCGCCGAGCAGTAGGAGAGATTGTCCTTGTCGCGCGAGCCGGCGCACTGAATGAAGGCGATGCGCAGGGCTGGCCGCCCGTCCGACGGACGAGCGATCCCCTTCTCCTGGCCTTTTTCGCCTTTGCGAGCGAGCTCCTCCATGGTGACGCTGGTGATCACGTTGGGGAACTTGCCGTAGCCGAGGTTCGCCAGCTTGCCGGTCGGATCGAAGGGCGTAAAGCCAGTGGCAACGACGATCGCGCCGATCTTGGCGTTGATCTTGTCGCCGTGGTGGGCGATGGTCACCTCGAAGCTCCCGGGCTGCCCGGCGATCTGCTCGATGCTCGCCTCCTTCAGCACCTTGATGCGCGGGTGGGAGGAGACCGCGGCAATCAGCCTGGCAACTGGAGTTTCCTCGAGAGCCTGGAACGGTTCCTTGGTGGGATAGGAACGGTGCAACTTGGCAGCGAATCCGCCGAGCTCCGCGCTCTTCTCGCACAGCACGACCTCGGTGCCTGCCTCGGCAGCCTCGAAAGCGGCAGACAGTCCGCTCACTCCGCCGCCGATCACCAGCACCGTGCCGCTGTACTCTTCGATCAGCGGGTCGAGCAGGTCGCTCTTCTGGGTCCGGACGATGCCCATCCGCAGGTAGTCTTGGGCGAGCATCTGGGTATCCTCGTCGTTGGCCTTGTGCGACCAGACGACGTGCTCGCGCAGGTTGACTCGTTCGACCACGACCTTGGTCGGATCGAAGGCGAACGCCTCGGAGTTGACTCGCCCGGAGCAGCCAGCGATCACCAGCCCGTCCACGCCTTCCTCGCCGACTGCGCGGTCGAGGAGCGCCCGTCCTTCGTCGCCGCAGAGCAGCGGATGGGTGGGGCACTGGGAGAGCTTGTATTCACCGGTCGCGACTTTGACGAGCTTGTCGACTTCGAGCGCTTCGCCGATCCCGCACCCGGTGCAGACGTAGGCTCGCAGATTCTTAGCCATGGATCGATCTCCTCACGCTGGCCTGGATTGCATGGATCGCGGCTCTGGTAGCGTCCTGGGCAGAGCACGCCACGTCCCCAGGTTTGCGGACGCAGCCAGCAGCAATGAGCCCGGTCGCCTTGGCATCGGTGACCGCGAATCCCGCCTGATCTCGGACGACCGCGCCGGCGAGCTTGGCCGCAGCAGGAGCCATCCCGGTCGCCAGCACGACCAGCTCCGTCTCCACCCGCATCAGCTCGCCAGTGAGAGTATTCTCGGCTTCGACTATCAGGTTACCGGTGCCTGGCACTTCGGTTATCTTGCCGACCTTGCCACGCGACAGGGCGATCTTCGGGTCGG
>JAZDLZ010000538.1:0-2272 GCA_043801535.1 Pseudomonadota bacterium | reverse complement strand
TGAACGAGGACTCCGAGGTGTGCATGAGCGGCTTGATTTCGAAAGACTCGGTCTGGCCACTGGCCAACGGGCCGACCAGCTTGACGCTCGAGGTGAACGGCATGGCGACGACATCGAGACCCTCGAGCACGTCACGCTTGCCGTTCGCTTGCACTGTGGCGGCCGGGCTGAAAACGTGAGTCAGGATCGGAGGGTTGCCGATGGGAATAATCATCCGCGCGCCTCGAAGTCCGTCGATGATCGTGTTGGAGGCAACCTCGAAGCCGTAGGCCGAGAGCAGGTCGCCCAGGTCGTGAGCGACGGGCATGCCCAGGTAAGGTTTGTCTTCCTGTGGCATGCCTGGGATTGTCGGCTGATTACCGCCACTCGATTGCCATTTCAAGCCTGGGAGGAGGAAAAGGGCAGGCTTGCCGCTCATCACGTGTTGATCGAGGTAGTACTTTGCCTGGTCGGACACCTTGCGAGTCGGTCCGTTCACGATGATGACGTCGTAGTTCTTGATCTCCTCGGGCTTGGTAGCCCAGTCGACTTTCCCGATCTCGTAGAGGTCGGTCAACCCGACCTGATCGTTCTCGATCAACCGGGTTTCCTGCGGCTCGTCGAAGCCATGGGTGATCCCAACCTTCTTCTTGGGTGCGGTCATCCGCCGGACTAGCGAGGAGAATTCGTATTCGAGCCCCTCGAGAGAGCGACGGAAGAAGTTCTGGTCGGGGGACCACACCTCCTTCTTGTCCAGGTAGACGAACTGCAGCGAGAAATAGACTACGGGGAGCTCGAATTTGTCGTCCTTGAGCACCGGGATCGGAATCTGCTGGATGCCTTCCTGCTTGAGGGCATTCTGCTCTTCGGGCTTCTCGGGCGGCTTGATCTTCTCCCACGACAGCTTGCCCCCGGAGGATTCGGCGTATTCTATCAGCAAGTTCTCGACGTAGTGCTGCTTGTCCAGGTGCTCGGGTGGGATGTTGCCGAAGTACGCCTTGACAATCATCCTTTCCGACAGATTGCGGACCAGTCGCCCCGACGATTCTGACAGGGTGTAGACCCCCTGCTCGGTCAAGTCCGCTTTGGCGTGAGTTTTACAGGTAAGGGCATTGAGGAGTATCAAGGCAAGCCCGGCGCTCATTGTGGTGACAAGCGATTCGGCTGCAGTCTTGGCTTTCATTTCCCTGCTCTCCTATCGACTCGGCTTACTCAGTCTCCGCAATTCGAAGTGACTGGCGCGATTCCTAGCGCCATTTTCGCGATTCAAGGACCTGGGAGGTGAATACCAGCACCGCTGCGATTAGCGAGAAGTAGTAGACCACGTTGCGGAGCTCGACTACTCCACGCTGAATGCTCGAGTAGTGGAACTGCGGCGAGGCGTACTGCAGCACGTGACCCCAGGAAACGGCGCCGGCAAACTGGCCAATCAGGAACAGCACGAAACACACCGCCAATCCAACAATGAACGCGACAATCTGGTTCTTGCTGAGGGCGGAGGCAAAAAGCCCGATTGCCAAATAGGTGCCGCCGAGCAGGATCGTCCCGATGTAGCCGCCGATCACTGGGCCAAGGTCGAGGGGACCGAGCCGGCCAACGGTAATCGCGTAGGGGACTGTCAGAATGAGCCCCACGGCAAGCAGGCCAAGCGCGGCCAGGTATTTGCCGAGGACGACTTCCCAGTCCTTCACTGGCATGGTCAGCAGCAGCTCGATGGTGCCAGAGCCACGCTCCTCGGCGAACAGCCGCATGGCGATTGCCGGTCCAAAGAACAGGAGAAGGATTGGCATATTCCCGAAGAAACCATCCATCGAGCAATCGGCGTTGATGAAGAGCGATTCCAGGAACAAGAAACCCGTCAACGCCAAGAAGACGCAGAGTACGATATAGGCAATCGGCGATTTGAAATAGGTTCCAAGCTCGCGCTTGGCAATCGTTAGGGCTGCAGCCATTGCGTTGCTCCTCCGTGCATTATTCTTTCGACGACTCCTCGACCCTGGTCAAACGGGCAAACACTTCCTCGAGTGATGCTTCGCGGCGCTCGAGCTCGAGGAGCAACCAATGGTTGTCCACCGCGCAGCGGAACAGGTCTCGCCGGAGATCGCCATTTCCATCACCAACAATCACGAACTGGATGGTGCCCGATTCACTCGTCTCGCCGACAACGCGGCGTACGCCACCGAGCGTGCGCAGTTTTTCGCCAATAGCATCGGCTGGAGGGGTACCGTTTCCCGTCTCGAGCAGAATTCGGTACTTGTTCGCCTGCTCGCGTGCCGTCAAATCGTCGGGTCGG
>JAZDLZ010000511.1:0-3147 GCA_043801535.1 Pseudomonadota bacterium | reverse complement strand
TCGTCGTCGTCGGAATTGAACAAGGAACTAGGAACAAGGGACAGGGGACCGAGAACGGCTAGCCCGTTGACCGATCGGGACACACCCGAAAACACTGGGCTTTCACATCGACCAATCCCCGCGCACGCCACGTCACCGCGCCGCGTTCGTCTCATTGGGCATCCTCTTCTGGGAAGCTGTACTGAACACTGCTCGAACAAGAAGCACGGCGAACAACAACAATGCACCCCAGCCCACAATCAACGGCAACACCGCACAGGTCGGCCGGAATCGATAGTGCCAGAGCACCAGCACGCCGCCGCCCCCCATCAGGAGAAGGCCACCAAGTAGATAGCGCACGTTCGGCCGGCTCGGTGAGGTCGGTGAGGTCGACGAATTCGGTGAATCCGATGAGATCGACGGACTCGCTGATTCCTCCGATCCTGGTGAGCTTCTTGTGCTTGTCGAGCCAGACACTCGTCCAATACAGAATAGCGCGCCGAGAATCATGACGAGAAAGCCGATCCATACCCAGCTCACCCCGGGATTAACGCAAACGGTGAACGATGCCCGCGAGGTCTCGAGATCGTACCCATCGAGGGCAAGGTACACGTCGGCAAGGAGCCCGCGCCTGATGGCGACTTCCGAGACCGTCTGCTGCGATCCGCGGCGGTTGCGCCAGCGACTGGGCTCCATTCGTGCGGCCTGCACGTTTTCCTCGGCCGGATGCCGTTCGCCGACCTCCTCGATCTGTCTGCGACCCATCGCAGCAAGGAATGCGACACGCCAGTCCTCGTTCGCTAGAGTGACCTTCGCACCCACTACTTCGCGCCCGCCGTCAGTAGTGAAGGCAGCAAGACCGTGATAGCGAAAAGAATTCGCGCCAAAGGAAAACGACTGGCCGGGCGCAACATCCGAGACCTGCTTTTCCTGTGAGAGCGAGCTCACTGCGAAACCTGCGAGCATCACGGCAAAACCGAGGTGGGCCAGGAAGATGCCGCCCTGGCGTCGACCAAGCTTCGCTTTCAGGCGCCCGGAGCCTCTTTGCACCATGTTGTCGATCAGCTCCAGCCCGAGGACCAATGCGTTGATCGCCACCAACCAGAGGCCCACGTGAGGAAGCGCCGGAAAACCGCAAGTCCTCGCGTAGGCCACGGTGCCAACGGCCGGGAGCACCCCGAGCAGCGGGGCGGCCAGCTTCCATTGACGAGCACGCGAGAATGCCCCCCAGCCGACGGCAGTGCCGAGCAAGAGCAGCACGAGCACCGTCAACCCTGCCGGAGCCATCCACTTGTTGAAGAGCGCCGGGGTAATGACCGGACGGTTGCCGGTACCCATCTCTGCCACGGTGGGAAACACCGTCGCTACCGTGACGAAAAGGGCGGCAAGCGAAAGAAGCCAGCACAGCGCGAGCAGCGCTGCCTCCCGCGAGAACACCGAATCGATGCCTCGCGTCGAGCGCAGGAGGGGCAGCCGATAGACCATCAACCCGAACGAAACGACGAGCACGAGACCCATGAACAGCAGGAACAGGACTGCGAGCTCGTTGTCCCTGCCAAAGGCATGAACGGATTCGAACAAGCCAGAGCGGGTCATGAACGTGCCGAAGATCGTCAGGAAGAAGGTGAGAATCGCGAGAGCGACGTTCCACACCTTGAACGCGCCGCGGCGCCGCTGTACTGCTGCCGAGTGCAGGAACGCGGTGGCAGTCAACCATGGCAACAGCCCAGCGTTCTCGACGGGATCCCACGCCCAGTACCCGCCCCATCCCAGCTCCTCGTAGGCCCAGATCATTCCCAACACGAGCCCGACGGTGAGCCACAGCCAGGAGAACAGCATCCACGGTCTGGCGGCGCGCAGCCAAGCGTTGTCGAGACGGCCAGCGGCGAGCGCCGCCATGCAGAACGCGTAGGGGATGGTCATGCCGACGTAGCCCAAGTAGAGGGCTGGCGGATGAGTGGCCATCCAGAAGCTTTCGAGGAGTGGATTCAGTCCCTGTCCGTCGCCTGGTCTCCGAGCGAAAAAAGTGGCAAAGGGATCCTTGCTGTAGACGAGCAACCCGAGAAAGAAAGTGGTGACCGCGGCGACAACCGCCACGGCATAGCCAAAGCCTGCAAGCTCACCGTGCTGCCGCCGATTCAGGTGGAGCGCGGTGCTGGCGAGAACCGTGAGCAGCCAGACCCAGAAAAGAAGAGAACCCTCGAGCCCTCCCCAGCAAGCAGTGAGCTTGTAGACGAGTGGGGTAGCGAAACCACCATAGCGGGCCACGTAGCGCAAGCCAAAATCGTTGGCGAGCAAGGAATAGACGAGCAGACACAACGCCACCGTCAGCAGTGCCGCGACCGCGTCGAGAGCGTGGAGCGCACCGGCAATCAGCGATGGCTGTCCTTGCCGCTGTCCGCGGAGGCTGGCAGCGAGCGAAAAGGCGCTCAGCAGCAGCGCGACGAGCAACGCCAGGTAACCGACTGGCGCAAGTGGAGACGATTGGCTATCGAACAGTTGGGCTATCAACGCTGGTCACGCCTGGCCTGGTACTTGGATGGACACTTGACGATCAAACCGGCCCGACCATCGCGAGCCACCATCGCTGGCCGGCCATCCTCCGAGACGATGGTTCCCTTCACGACCAGCTCTGCCTGGTCCTTGAACAGATCGGGTACCGAGCCACGATGACGCACCGGGATAGTCTTCCCCTGTCGCTCCAACTCGAATACTCGCTCGGCCGTGCCTCCCTGGTGCCGCTCCTCGATCGATCCCGGGACAACATAGCCGTGGACGTGGAGAGCTCCGCCCTTGCCGATCCAATCTGCGGGACGCTCGACAACCTGTTCCACGTGAACGAAGTACTCGACGTCTTCCGCCGACTGGGAAACCACCAGGGCGGTTCCACCGGCAAACACGGCAACGGTGGCCATGATCTTGATTGCCTTCATCGCCTGGATTGATAGCACACCCTCCGCCCTTCACGGTGATTGTCGGGTGTGAACAAAAGCCGTTGGTTGTGCTGTTCCCTGTGCCTAGTCCCTAGTTCCTTGTTCCTTGTTCCATTCCTCTTTCGAGGTGCTATTCTCGCCGCAGCAATCGGCGGCGCGACGGTGACATGGCACTCCAATGAATGGCCGAATTGAACAAGGAACTAGGAGCAGAGGACCAAAGACCGAGAACGGC
>JAZDLZ010000510.1:0-3030 GCA_043801535.1 Pseudomonadota bacterium | reverse complement strand
TCGACCCGGTCGATTGCAAAGCCACCCGCGCCTCGTTCCCGCCGTCCTGGAGCGATAAAGAGAGCCGAAAAACACCGTGCTATCATCAAGACACCGATGGCCGAGCTGACTGCCGGCGCTGCCAGAGGAGGGTATGCCATGGATTTCGTCGACTGGAAACAGGTGCACCAGGAGCTCACCGCGCTTGCTGGCCAGCGTGCCGAGCTCGACTATCAAGAAGGCCAGCTCCTCCTTGCCGCGCTCCGTCTGGAAGTACACCGGCGACTCGGCCACGCGACCTTCGCCGAATACATCGAGCGTGTTCTTGGCTACTCCCCTCGACACACCGAGGACAAGCTGCGCGTGGCCGAGGCTCACTGCGGCGGCGGTGGTAGCGCACATCACAGTCTGTTCCCAACTATCCATGTGCCGTCACGTCGCCAAGTCCTGACGATGCAAGGCTTTTTGGTTTTCGGCGAAGCTCTAGCCACAAGACCTGAGGAGCGCCGTGTATTGCCACGCATAGGGTCACCGATGGATTCGGATCTAGCCGATTGTTTGCATGTTGGGCATGCTACCGGGTGATGAGCACCACTCTTGAGCTCGATCCAAGCCAGTCCTTTCAAATCGCAGACGATATTCTTGTCCTCTGGTTGCCGCGCAGTCGTGGACGCGATGCTCGTTCGGAAGGCCTGATTGCCACCGTTGACATCTGCAAGAATCCGTCCTGCAAGTGCACCGAGGCGAGGCTCCAGGCATGGTACATCGACGACCATGTCAAGAGAGCAGTGCGGCGTAGGGATGGCCATCTTGTCCTCATCCGCCTGGCCGAGGAGACCGCGTCCCCGCCCCGCGCCAAGGGGTTCGTGAAACTCACGATCGACTTTGTGACGGGCACTATTCAGGGGGAGAACGAAGCAAAGGCGCCGACCTCGGTAGCGCCGTTTTTCGAGGAGCCACTGCCCTACTGGGTGCTGGATCACATGTGGGCGCGCTGGCTGGCTCCTCGCCTCAAATCTGCCATCGACTGGAAGGCTCGGGCGTTCAAATACTGGGAGCCGGGTTCTCTCCTGTCGACCATGCTGGTGTTTCCCGAGGATCGCCCCGATTGCTATCTCGTGGATGGCAAGATGTTCCAGGCTGACACGCTGTTCTGCGTGGAGCCGAAGTGCGCCTGCACTGACGCTCACTTCGACGTGTTCCAAGTCGACGACAGCACCGGAAGCTTGCGCGAGGTGTGTGTTGCCAGGCTGTCTTCCAAGACAACGATGCCGGTGGAATTCAAGGGCAGCGCGTGCGAGCGTGAGCTTCTCACCCGTATCCATGGCGAGTGGTGTCGGCGCAACGTTCCTGCCAGCGCCAGGCTTCGGGAGTTGCGCGATCGAACGAGGCAGCGTGGCCACGAGTTGCTGCAGCTTGCTGCTAGGCGTGGACCGTGTGCGGCGCCAGCCTCGCAACACCCAGCGCCTCCGATTCCGCAGGCAGCGCCAGCGTCGCGGCCAAAGCGCAATGTTCCCTGTCCCTGTGGATCGGGCAAGAAGTACAAGCGCTGCTGCGGCCGGTGACATAGCGCGGCTCACGCCGCAACCAAACGTCGGTGGACACCGGACGAGCGTTGCTTTTTTGGGGGATGCGTCAGGTGATCAGGATGAGACATGCACCCAGTGATGATTCGCAAGACGAAGAGAAGTATCGTCTACCGGATTGAGGGAAATCCGAGGAGCCTCGAGAGGCCGCGAAGCTCGGAAAGGAGCACGACGTCGTCATGTTCGCTCTGCGCGAGACGAACACGCTCGGTCTAGTCTCGACTCCGCAATAGGCGATGGATGCGTATCTCCCTCGGCTGCGTCCGACTGCTGCCTTTCGATCGTGACCACTGTCTTCGTGCTCAGGCATCGCGGATCGACCACCGGATCGAGATCCAGCGCCCGGTACATCGCCGCCTCGAGGATTTCCTCGCTGCCGATTGGCTCGGTTTTCTGGATGTCGCAGATCGTGCGGGCAACCCGGATGATTCTTTCCACGCCGCGTGCGGTCATGCTGACCCGCTTCACGAACAGCCGCGCCAGCGTCTTCTCGGCGCCGTCGGTGAGCCGGCAGGTCGCCCGCGCTGCCGCGGGACTCATCTCGCCGTTCAGCAACGCTCCCCACCGGTGCAACCTGGCAGCCTGTCGTTCCCTGGCGACGATGACTCGCTCGCGAATCGCGCTGGAGCACTCTCCGTCGCTGCTTCGTCTCAGCTCATCGAGATCCACCCCTGCCACCCGTACCTGCAAGTCGATGCGATCGAGCAGCGGTCCGCTCAGGCGGCTCCGATACCGCTCGATCGCTCCGACCGAGCAGATGCACGCCTTGTCATTGCTGCCGTGCCATCCGCACGGACTGGGATTGGCCGACGCCACCAAGAAAAACGACGCCGGGATGCACACTCGCGAGTGTACTCGCCCGATGTTGACTATTCGATCCTCCAGAGGCTGCCGCAGGGTTTCGATGGCGGCACGCGAGAACTCGGGAAGCTCGTCGAGAAACAGAACTCCCCGGTGGGCGAGCGAAACCTCGCCGGGACGAGGAATCGTTCCCCCGCCGACCAACGCCGCGCTGCTGATCGAGTGATGCGGCGCACGGAATGGTCGACGCAGGATCAGGCCCTCCTCTGGCGAGAGCCCAGCCGCGCTGTAGATCTTGGTAACTTCGATCGCTTCTCGACGAGAAATCTCCGGAAGAATTGTGGGAATCCGACGGGAGAGTAATGTTTTCCCTGCACCTGGCGGCCCCACGAGTAACAAATTGTGTCCACCGGCCACTGCGAGCTCGACTGCTCGACGAGCGACTAGCTGACCCCGCACCTCGGAGAAGTCACCTGATTCGGCAGGAGGAGGAGCAGTCGGCAGCGCTGTCGGCTCCCACCGTGGCAGACCCGCCTGACCGTCGAGGGCGGCGATCACCTGGGCAAGATGATCGACGGTGAACACCTCGACGCCGCTGACCATGCTGGCTTCGGCAGCGCAAGCGCTCGGCACCAGTACCCCGCGCAGGCCCAAGTCCTGAGCG
>JAZDLZ010000506.1:0-2532 GCA_043801535.1 Pseudomonadota bacterium | reverse complement strand
GACATCCCGTGCCGCCGCACGGCGATGTCGTGCAGCCGTTTCGCCACTGCCACTTTGCGCTCGGTATCGCGCGCCATCCCCTGCTCGTCGATAGCCATGCACAGGAGGATCGCTCCGTGGTCGCGGGCAAGCTCGCACACGCGATCGGCCTTGCTCTCACCCTCCTCGAGATTGACGGAGTTGATGAGGGGGCGACCACCGATCTTCTCGAGCGCGGCCGCCAGCACTACCGGTCGAGTACTGTCGATGACCAGCGGCAGGGAGGTCTGCGTCACTAGCCGGCCCAGCACCTCGGTCACGTCGGCGGTCTCGTCGCGTCCCACCTGGGCGACGCTCAGATCCAGAACGTGCGCCCCTTCGCTGGCCTGCTGGCGCGCCATTTCCACCACCCCGTCCCAGTCGCTGGCAGCGAGGAGCTCGCGGAAACGTTTCGATCCGCTGGCGTTGGTCCGCTCGCCTACCAGCAGCGGGCGTGGATCCTGATCGACGGCGACTGCCTGGTAGAGGGATGCCGCCTGCGTTGGCGCCGGCAAGGGACGCGGGCGAACCGGAAGCCCAGCTACCCGCCGGGCGATAGCCCGGACGTGCTCGGGACCAGTCCCGCAGCAACCGCCGACGAGCGCGACTCCGTGCTCGCGCACGAAGCCCTCGAGATAGCCAGCGAGCTCCTCGGGCGACATGTCGTAGACCGCCTTGCCGTCGACGCTGCGAGGAAGACCGGCGTTGGGCATCACCGCCACGGGCCGCGACGCGGAGCTGCCGAGCCAGCGCACCTGCTCGACCATGGCGTCGGGTCCCACCCCGCAGTTGAGGCCGACCACGTCTACCTCGAGCCCTTCGAGGACGACCAGGGCAGCCGCGACCTCGGTGCCGAGCAGCATCGTGCCGGTGCGCTCGACGGTGACCGAGGCGAGGATCGGCACTTCGCAGCCGGCCGCGGCCATGGCATCGCGCGCCCCGAGCACGGCTGCCTTGGCCTGGAGGATGTCCTGCACGGTCTCGATCAGGATCGCGTCGACTCCGCCGTCGAGCAGCCCGCGCGCTTGCACGGCCAAGGATCGTCGCAGCTCGGCAAAGGAGACGTGCCCGAGCGACGGCAGCTTGGCAGTCGATCCCACCGACCCGGCCACGAAACGCTGCTTGCCAGGCGCGCTCGTCGCGTACCCGGTTGCCACCTCGCGGGCCAGAATCGCCGATCGCCGGCACAAGTCATGGGAGCGTTCGCCGATCCCGTACTCTGCCAAGGAAATCGAGCTGCCACCAAAGGAGTTGGTCTCGATCAACTCGGCGCCAGCGCGACAGAACTCCTCGTGGATTCCCCGCACCAGATCGGGACGCGATTCGCACAGGATCTCGTTGCACCCGTCCAGTCCAGCCCAGTCGTCTTCGGCTACGCCTAGCTGCTGGATTCTCGTGCCTATTGCCCCATCAGCGACGACGACTTGCTCGTCTAGCAGACGCAGGAGAGGAAAACGCCGAGCACGATCGGCCCACAACCATGGACGACGCGGTAGTGTCATTGGCCAGCTATCCTTGCTACATACAGCAGGACTAAGAAAGATAGCACTGAAGAACGAGAGTGGTGATGTTGTCGGTACCACCGGCACGGTTGGCGCAGTCGACCAACTCGGCAACCGAGCGTTCCAGCGACTTGGCGTTGACGAGAACCCGGAGAATCTCGCGATCGTCGATCATGGTGGAGAGACCATCGGAGCACATCAAGAAGAGGTCCTTGTCGTAGATCTGATGGGGCTTCACATCCACCTGGACGGTGTCGCGCATTCCCAGTGCCCGAGTGATGACGTTCTTGTGAGGAAAGTTGCGCTCCTCTTCCTCGGTCATGTCGGGCTTCGCTTCCTTGTAGTCCTCGAGGAGCGAGTGGTCGCGGGTGAGGAGCTGAATCGCGCCGTTGCGGACCCGATAGCAGCGGCTATCGCCCACGTGGGCAACACAGATCTTGTCGTTGAACACCAGGGAAGTGACGATAGTCGTGCCCATCCCCTTGTAGCGAATGTCGCGCGCCTGGGCGTCGTAGATCTTGCGATTGGCCAATTTGATGCCGCAGGAGAGGCGATTCTCGATATAGGAGAGCGCCTTGTCCATCTTGTATGGCCAGGTCGCTTCCTCGTCTTTGGTACGTTGGTAGAACTCGCCTACCGTTTCGGCAGCCAGCTTGGAGGCAACCTCGCCAGAGGCATGGCCACCCATGCCATCGGCAACGATGAAAAGCTGCTCGTCCTCGATGAGGGAGAAGTAGTCCTCGTTGTGAGTACGCTTCATCCCGACATCGGTCTTCGCGGCGTAGCGGATCCTCATGGGGTGTCGGGCCTCGGCAGAGCGCGAATGTTAGCAGGCCAGAGGATCAAGTCAACCATCTGTGAGCTATTCTGGGATTCGAAGTCCACGATTCCAGCCGGCAGCATGCGCCTGATCGGGCCGTCTGGGCTCGTTCGCTCCGCTGCAGAACGGCGACCGGCGACCGGCAATAACCAACCGGCAATGCCGGAGGGAAGGCGTTTGGCACGTGGAAAT